>JASFHG010000410.1:0-4268 GCA_050123355.1 Planctomycetia bacterium | reverse complement strand
CGTTTATCGCGGTGGTCAACAGCCATATCGACGTGATCCCCGGCCACGTCCACCTCGATCAGGTGGGCCAAATCGTCAAGCAGGCGGTCCGTGACGCGGGCGGCGTCCCGTTCGTGTTCAATACGATCGGTATCTGTGACGGCGTCGCGATGGGCCACCCCGGCATGAAGTTCTCGTTGCCGAGCCGCGAGCTGATCGCCGATACGGTCGAGTCGATGGTCGAGTCGCACCGGTTCGACGGCATGATCTGCTTGCCCAACTGCGACAAGATCGTGCCCGGGATGCTGATGGCCTCGATGCGATGCAACATCCCGACCATCTTCGCCAGCGGCGGCCCGATGGAAGCCGGCCACACGCCTGACGGTCGAGCGGTCGACCTGATCGACGTCTTTACCGGCGCGGTCGCGAAACAAAACGACAAGATCTCGGCCGAGGAGCTGCTCCAACTCGAGTCGTCCGGTTGCCCAACGTGCGGGTCGTGCTCCGGCATGTTCACGGCCAACAGCATGAACTGCCTCTGCGAAGCGCTCGGCATGGCCTTGCCGACGAACGGGACACTGCTGGCGACCAGCGAGCTGCGCCGCAAGCTGTTCGAGCGGGCCGGGCGCCGGATCGTCGAGATGGTGCTTCAGTTCGAGCGTGACGGTCAGGGGCACGGCCTGTTGCCACGCGAGATCTGTACGCGAGACTCGGTCGACAACGCGATGATCCTCGACATGGCGATGGGCGGAAGCACCAACACGGTCCTGCACATGCTGGCGGTCGCACGCGAGGCGGGCGTCGACTACGACGTCGCGCGGATCAACACGCTCAGCGGCCGGACACCGAACGTCTGCAAGGTCGCGCCGAGCTGCAAGTATCATATCGAAGACGTCCACAACGCCGGCGGGATCCACACGATCCTCGGCAGCGTCGCGCGCGGTTGCCCGGACCTGCTCCACTTGGACAGCCCGACGGTGACCGGAAAGACGCTCGGCGAGAACATCGACGACTACGACCTCCGCCGCGAGACGGTGCTCGACGAGGCGCTGCAAGTGGCCGCGGTCCGGCCCGGCGGCAAGCGGACTTCGCAAGGGATGTGCGTGCCGGCCCCGACCGGGACGGTGCGTGACTTGACCGCCGCCGAGCTCGGCTTCGAGCCGACCGACTGTATCCGCGAGGTGGAAAACGCCTACAGCAACGAAGGCGGCTTGACGATCCTCTACGGCAACCTGGCCCCGAACGGGTCGGTCGTCAAAGCGGCCGGCGTCTTGCCTGAAATGATGCAGCACACCGGACCGGCCGTCATCTTCGAGAGTGAAGTCGACGCGTACGAAGGGATCGTGCGTGGGCAGGTGAAGGCGGGCGACGTCGTCGTGATCCGTTACGAAGGGCCCAAGGGCGGGCCGGGCATGCAAGAGATGCTCGCCCCGACGACCGCGATCAAGGGGCTCGGGCTGGACGATCGGGTCGCCTTGATTACCGACGGACGTTTCTCCGGCGGGACGGCCGGCGCGTCGATCGGTCACATCAGTCCCGAGGCGGCCGCCGGTGGCCCGATCGCGATGCTACGGCCGGGCGACATCATCGAGATCGACATCCCGGCCCATAAGCTGAACGTGCAGTTGACAGACGACGAGCTGGCCGAGCGTGTGAAGGGGTGGAACCCGCCGTTGCCACGCTATCGTAGCGGCTGGCTGGCGAAGTATACGGCCATGGCGACCAGCGCCGATACCGGTGCGGTGTTGAAGTGGGAGTAGGGCGGGAAGGTTATCAAGTTTTTTTGTGTGCCAAGCCGAAATTGGGTCGCGAAGCGTGCCCTATTTCGGGTAAAGTGACGATTGACACCCAACTCTAACCCGAAATAGGGCCTGCTCGCGCAGCCCCAATTTCGGCTTGATGAGAAGATGGTGGCGTTGAGTATCTGAGAAGCTATAAACCTAAACCGGCGTGACGCTGCCGAAAACCTTTAGCGCTCGGACCGTGCCACCGACGTTGTGGACGCGGATAATCTGGACGCCGGCCATCGCCATCGCCAGGGAGATTGCGATCGTGCCGCTTTCGCGCTCGACGTTGGCGTCGTTTAGCACTTGTCCGATGAACCCTTTTCGCGAGGCACCGATCAAGATCGGACGCTCGGTCTGGTGAAACCGCTTGACGTGACGCAACAGTTTGAGGTTGTGGTCCAGATTCTTGCCGAAGCCGATGCCCGGATCGATGGCGATCCGCGCCGGCTCTATCCCGGCCGCTTCGAGCTCCGCACATCGGCGGGTTAAATAGTCGAGCACCTCGGTCACGACGTCGTCATAGTGCGGGTCGACCTGCATCGTCTTCGGCGTCCCTTGCATGTGCGTGACGCAGACGGCCGCCTCGGTCTCCAAAGCGACGCCGAGCATCTCCGGGTCCCCTTCCAGGCCGGTGATGTCGTTGATGATGTCCGCCCCGACCTCGATGGCCGCTCGTGCCACCTCCGCCTTGGACGTGTCGATGCTGATCGGCACGTCGGTATGCTGTCGCAGGCCGTAGATGACCGGTTCGATCCGCCGCCGTTCTTTGTCGACCGACACGCCGCTTGAGAAGGGACGTGTGCTCTCGCCGCCGACGTCCAGGATCGTCGCCCCCTCTTCGATCAACTGCAGCCCGTGTGCGACGGCCTCCGTCGGGTCGAGGTATCGGCCGCCGTCGGAGAAGCTGTCCGGCGTCACGTTGAGGATCCCCATGATCACCGGCCCCTGATCGAACGAAATCATTTTGGTGGGTAGTTTCCAAGGTGTTGTCATGATGTTTTTTGGTGGGAAAAAAGGGTGTGTATTTCATTTTGTTTATTGAGTCTCAGGTATTTAAAGTTGCATCGTCAAGCCGGAATTGGGCCGCGAAGCGTGCCCTATTCCGGGTCGAAGGAGCTGAGATAAACCGTAGTACGGACCCGGAATAGGGACTGTCGTCCCAATTCCGGCTTGGTACTGATGTTGAAGCCTGTAACTTTAAATATCTGAGACTCAATAGCGGTCGAACTTGTTCGACGCTTTTAACGCGTTAAATAACCAACTTGCGCCAGTGACCAATTAAAAACGTCAACCGCTGAACACTTTTTCGGCGGCACCGATCGTGGCGTCGATGTCTTCTTCGGTATGGGCGGTCGAGACGAACAGGGCCTCGAACTGGCTGCACGGCATGTAGTGACCCCGCTCGGCCAGCCCCCAGAAGTATCGGGCGAACTGCTCCGTGTCGCAGCGGGAAGCGGTGTCCCAGTCGGTGATCGGATGGCCGCTAAAAAAGAGTGTCATCATCGCGCCGCATTGTGTGGTGGTCGTCACGATGTCGGCCGCGTGGCTCGCCTTCAGCAGCCCGGTGGCAAGTCGCTCGGTTAGTTGGGTCAAAGTTGGATAGGGGTTTTCGTCGCGGAGTGTGCGGAGCGTGGCGATCCCGGCAGCGGTGGCCAACGGGTTGCCGCTGAGCGTGCCTGCCTGAAAGACCTTGCCTGCCGGAAGGATGTGGTCCATGATTTCCGCCTTCCCGCCATAGGCTCCGACCGGCAGCCCGCCGCCGATCACCTTGCCGAGCGTGGTCAGGTCAGGAGTGATGCCGTTGAGCGTTTGCGCTCCGCCGTACGCGACGCGGAACCCGCTCATCACCTCGTCGAAGATCAGCACCGATCCGTACTGCTCGGTCAACCGGCGTGCGGTTTCCAGAAACTCGGGCGTCCCGATCACGCAGCCCATGTTGCCGGCGACCGGTTCGAGGATGACGCAGGCAATTTGCGGGCCGTACTCTTCGAAGATCGTTTCCAGCTCGGCCGCGTTGTTGTAGCGGGCGACGATCGTGTCTTGCGACGTGCCGGCCGTGACGCCGGGCGAGTTGGGGACCGAGAGGGTGGCCGCCGCGCTGCCGGCAGCGACCAGCAGGCTGTCGACGTGGCCGTGGTAGTTGCCGGCGAACTTGACGACCAGCGGTCGGCCGGTGAAGCCGCGTGCAAGCCGGATCGCGCTGGCGGTCGCTTCGGTGCCGGAGTTGACCAGCCGGACCTTTTCGATCGAAGGGACCGCGTCGACCAGCAGCTCTGCCAGCTCGGTCTCCGCCTCGGTCGGTGCTCCGAAGCTCGTCCCGCGTGCGGCCGCTTGTTGGATCGCCTCGACGACGGCCGGATGGGCATGGCCGAGGATCATCGGTCCCCACGATCCGACATAGTCGACGTACCGATTCCCGTCGAGGTCAAAAAGATAGGCCCCTTCGGCCCGTTGGAAGAAGATCGGCTGACCCCCGACCGCCCCGAACGCGCGTGCCGGGCT
>JASFHG010000409.1:0-4277 GCA_050123355.1 Planctomycetia bacterium | reverse complement strand
GTGATAAATTCCAAGCCGGGCGGGTAAAGAAGCAAAACGGCCTCGCCCGCGTCCACATTCTTCTGGAGCCATCCCGCAATCGCGCGAGCGCGAAGATCCAGCTCGAAATAAGTAATGGGAAGCTGTTCTTCTTCACCATCGACAAGGAAAATAAACGCCGGGTCACCTTCTTGATAGGTGGCACGCTGCCGCACCAACTCAACCAAGTTGGTCGGCACTTCAAACAGACCGGGCAGATTATCGAGATGCACGGCTAACGACGCTCCATTTCTTTGGCACTACTCACAAAAGGCCATTGCTTTTGCACAACGTCCGGCAGCTCCTGTTCCGCACAAGGCTGCCCGCGACGTCATCGATCCACCGCCGGCAGGCGGTGCTCTGTTCGTTGTGTCTTATTGTCTACAAAAATTGGCTTAAATTATCGGAACGCCTCTCTCCCATCCAGGAAATCAATGGGCTGCACATCACGGAAGGGAGGAAAGCGATTCTCTTTATATCGTCGAAAGGGGAGAGGCTTCGAATTTTACAAACAGCTTATTCTATGAGATGTTAAGCCAAACAGCAAGCGACCCCCCTCTAGTGAGTGGAATCGTCAGGTAGAACACTCAAGCCGAGATGGAGACACCGTCTCTGTTTTGGATCCTCGAGAAGCGGAAGAGCGAGAAAGGGCGAATGCGGAACGGATAGACTCGTTTTCGGATCCAAAGTCGGGACAAAATGTCACCCATTTGACTTCGGCGAGGAAGCGGCTCGCCTTTTGTCCGTTTTTTGTCGTTTTTTCGCTGACCGTCATTCCTTAAGGTGGCTTTTGCGGGAATTACAGGGGAAGGAGCGGGGGTCGCGAAAAAACGATTCCGAAGCAAGTCCATCGGTTCCGCACGGCCCGACGTGATGTTGTTGATACTCGGCCACCCCCGAAAGAGGGAGTAGCCAATCGTCGGTCGCCCGATATTTCTCTTTGTGTATATATCGCATTTTAGCCATACTTCGGTTTAGTTTTATTTTTCTCAGTTTTCTTATTTTACCTTAGTTCCGGTCGGGCGTCGGGCCGCGAGGCCCGCAAAACCCTTCCAGCCGGTATAAGTGGTTAATATAGGGCGTTTACTTGACGTGAGCGTTAGGAGCCATGTATACTATCCTAAATGGGCGATACTGCGCACTTTGCGCATTTTGGTAGGCGATAGTAGGTGTTGTCCAGCAATTTACTCACCAGGAGCACTGGTAAGCGGCCGGCATGGGCGAGTACCGCCCGGGCTGCTATCGAACAGAGAGAACCCCCGAATATGAACCGTGTGCTTGCATTCTTTGTTGTACTTTGCATGATGGGCGCCCTCGTTGCGCCGGCCTTTGCACAGGATGCCGATCTGAACAAAAAGTTTCCTTTCCGCCCCAACGCGAAAGGGATCTTGCAGACCTCGCTTCCTGCCCGCCAGATAGAAGAAGGGTACAGTCGTCACGACATTACCGAAATTTTGGCAGCCAAGCCAAACGCCGATTGGGCCAAGGAAGTACGTTTCCATCGTGATATCTCGACGTTGAGGTTCGAGTACAAACCGCTCCGCATGATCTGGGTCGACATGCCGCAGAAGAGCGGAAAATTGCAGCGAAAAGCGATTTACTACATGGTCTATAGCGTGACGAACGTTCCGGTTCAGGACCAGAAAGATCCGCCACAGTATGGCTGGATGGTTCCGCGCCAGGTCGAGGAAGATACCGCAAGAAAACCCGAGCGCTGGGTCGCCGAGTATAAAGACGCCCCGATCCGTTTCATCCCGGAATTCGTGCTCGAGAGCCCCGAGTATAACAAAGCCTATCCCGATCGCGTCATCCCGTTGGCGATGGCCCCGATCCGTGCTCGTGAAGATCGACTGCTGCCCGGTTGGGTCAACCCGAAGACGACCGTTCCGCGTCGCACGCTGCTCGACTCGGTCCAGATGACTCGCACGATCCCGGTCGGCGAGACGTTCTGGGGCGTGGCTGTCTGGGAAGAGGTCGACCCGCGAATCGACCGGTTCCACATCTACATCCAAGGCCTGACGAACGCCTATAAGTGGCAAGATTCGCCCGAGGCCTATGCCCCCGGCAAGAAACGGGACGAGTATCGGACGGTCGTTCTCAAGACGCTGAAGCTCAACTTCTGGCGACCGGGCGACAAGTTCGAGCCGGAAGAGTCCGAGATCCGCACCGGCCACCCCGGCGAGCCCGACTACGAGTGGCTCTACCTCCCGAGCCTGAGCGGCAAATAATGGACCCCCCTCTCTTGGGGAACTGTCGTCTTTTGCGCAAGTCATTGCAACATCTGTGCTGAAATAGCCATCTCCTTTTGCGCAAAAGCCTTTTGTCGCTAAAGAGCAGCCTGTCCAACGGCCGAAAAAAGTTCGGTTATTGCGGCTTTTCTGGGACCTCGACGCTTGACGAACCGGCCTCAGGCCAGTAAAAAGAGAGTTTCTATAAATTCTACCCTCGATGGTCGGCTAGGCCGGTCGCGAGTTTGAAACAACGATCCTATACAAAACGGGCGAGCAATCGCCGAAGTGAGGAAAATTATGGCACATAAGAAGGGACAAGGCTCCAGCCGAAACGGACGCGACTCCAATGCCCAACGACGTGGCGTCAAGCGATTTGGCGGCCAATCCGTCACCGCGGGCAGCATCTTGGTTCGACAGGTAGGCAACAAATTCCACCCCGGCAAAAACGTCGGACAAGGAAACGACTACACGCTCTTTGCACTGACCGACGGTTATGTCCAGTTCGATCGTGGCGGTCGTCGCATCAACATCGTCGACAGTGTCAACTGAGCACTGCGCTTCGTGATCACAAATCAACGGCGGGGTTTACCCCCTTGCTTCAGGGTTGTCGCACTGCAAAGTCCAACCTCATAAGCACCAGGGTAAGCCCCGCTTTTTTGTTATAAACTAAGAAGGTAGTGCCACCATGTTCGTCGACGAAGTTGAAATCGAAATTACCGCCGGGCGAGGCGGAAACGGATGCGTCGGCTTCCGACGGGAGAAATATGTCCCGCGCGGCGGGCCGGACGGCGGCGACGGCGGCAACGGCGGCAGCGTGATCTTCGTCGCCGAGACGGGCGTCGACAGCCTCAGCCTCCTCGGCCATCGCAAGCAGTGGAAGGCCAAAAACGGCCGACCGGGCGAAGGGGGTCAACGACACGGTGCCTCGGCGGAAGACCTGATCATCAAGGTGCCGGTCGGCACGATCATTTACGACAAGAAACACGACTTCGTGCTCAAGGATCTGGCCGAAGAGGGTGACCAACTCGTCGCGGCCCAAGGCGGACGTGGCGGGAAGGGGAACGCCCGTTTCAAATCGTCGGTCAACCGTGCCCCGCGTCAATCGACCCCCGGCGGCGAAGGGGAGTCGCGGATCGTTCGGCT
The DNA here is from genome assembly GCA_050123355.1 of Planctomycetia bacterium. Lineage (GTDB taxonomy): Bacteria > Planctomycetota > Planctomycetia > Pirellulales > Thermoguttaceae > JASFHG01. The sequence continues at coordinate 885 of JASFHG010000409.1, read as the reverse complement.
TGAACTGAAGGTGATCGCCGACGTCGGTCTGGTCGGCAAGCCGAACGCGGGCAAGAGCACACTGCTGAGCCGTCTCTCGCGTGCCCGTCCGGAGATCGCCGCCTATCCGTTCACCACCAAGCACCCCAACCTCGGCCGGGTGCAGGTCGATTACGAGCGGTCGTTCGTCATGGCCGACATCCCCGGCCTGATCGAAGGTGCCCACGACGGCGTCGGGTTGGGGCACGAGTTCCTCCGCCACATCCAAAGGGCCGGTATCCTCGTCCATCTCGTCGAGCCGGAGCCGACCGACGAAACCGACCCGATCGACAACTACCACACGATCCGTAGCGAGCTGGTCCAGTACGATCCCGAGCTGGGTGAGCGGCCCGAGATCCTCGCCGTCACGAAAGCCGACTGCCCGGCCGCCGAAGAGGTCCATCAAAAGCTGGCCGATGAGGTGCAAGCCGACGTATACCTTATCTCCGCCGTGACGGGCCAAGGCCTCAACGAGCTGGTCGCCGCCATCACCCGAGAGCTTGCCCCCGAGCCCGAAGGCTGGTAGAACAAGTATAGTTTAGCCGTCGAACATCGTTCGACGTGTTCGAGCAATTTCAAACGCGACGAACGATGTTCGTCGGTTAAACTTAGTGAGCTTCGTGGTTAAAAAATTTCTTACCATAAAGAGGTCAATCATGAAGATGACGCTTCGATCGTTTGATTTGCCGTTGCGACATGAGTTTCGGATCGCGTATGGAGCGAGTACGATCCAATCGTCGGTGCTGGTCGAGCTGGAGCATGAAGGCCATCGCGGGTATGGCGAGGCGACCAAGAGCGGTTACTACGGCGTGACGATCGACGGGATGATCGAGGTGCTCGAGTCGGTACGCGACCTGATCGAAGCGG
>JASFHG010000408.1:0-4278 GCA_050123355.1 Planctomycetia bacterium | reverse complement strand
ATTATTGATCCCGATGTATTTAATGATCCTTGCGCAACCGCAAACGCGGCTGTTCCAGCCGGGTTTGCTGGATTTCCGGTCGCAGAACCGTTCATTAACAATGCAGACCTCAATAAATACTTGAGACTCGACAAAGACTTAACTTCAAGCCTTGCAACAAGATATCGCAACTTCTTCCGAACAGATTTTCTCGCATCCCCCTTCTGTCATGTCCTATACTTATATAACGTTTCCTCAAACGGATACTGTACGAAGGGTCACCTGTCATGATGAAGTCGATGCCGATGATTTTGGCGATCGTTTTGCTGTTCGCGGCGGTCGGTGGATGCGGATCGGATAGCAAAGGAACACTCTACGTCTACTGTGATCAAGTTATCCAACCGGCTATCGAAAAGATCGTCGAAGAGTTTCAGGCCAAGTCAGGCTATCAGGTCGAACTCATTTTGGACCCCGAAGACCGTGTGTTCCGTCGTATGAAACTTTCGGAACATGCCGATCTGTATATCTCGATGGTCCCTTCGCTGGTCGACCGGACCATCTCGCTCGGTCGGAGTAAGAAAGCGGTGCCGATCTGCTACATGGTACCGGTGATGATGACCGCGTCCTTGAATCCGAACGGAATGGATTCGATCGATGACTTCAAAAAAGCGGATACCCGTTTCGGACTTTGCGACGAAGATACCATCCTTGGCGACACCTCCAAACGCATTCTCGAAAAAAACGACTTCCCTTGGAAAGACGCCTATCCATTGCTCCACTTGCCCGCCCGCGACGAAGAGACTCTCATTTCGTCTATTCACGATTGCGTGATCAATGTGGCGATCGTCTGGGGCGTAACCGCTCAACATGCCGATCGAGTGGAAGTGGTCAAAATCCCGAAGCGAGAAAACGTCCGTTTGCCTATTTTCGCCCTGGAACTCACGAAATCAAAACATCCCGAAGCAACCGCCGAGCTGGTCAAGTTCATGAAATCCCCGGCTGCAAACAAGATCTGGAAAGAAAACGGGATGGATCCCTACAACGGGAAAGAGTAAAGAACTCTAGCAGATCAGCTTCAACTACTTCGACCCCAGCCACGTCCCCAGTCGCTTCGCACGGACTATCACTTTTTTCGACAGTTCATAATCGAGCGTACCGGCCGCAAGACCGACATAGAGCGTTTTCGTTTTTTTCGCACCGAGCGATTTGGCCATCTTGCGAAGTGTGCGCAACACCGGCGTGAGAAGGCGCCCCATCACGGCAGGCATGGCGGAGGAGGTAACGGTAACCGCTTTCTTGTTGCCCCCTTTTCGTCGCTTTTTCGGAGCCAGAGTGCCCCACGGCCAATAATAGAGCGGGAGCTGACGCTCGGCAAAACGTTTGGTAGTCGCCGTAACAAGACCGGCGTTCATCGGGGAAGCAACGACCAGCGCATCGGCCGCCTCGATCGCATCGAGCATCTTGGCCATTGCGTCAGGATGATTTTCTTTATTATCCCAAACACAAACGCCTCGCTCGGGCCCCGGCTTCTGGCAACAGGCACGACAGTTATCGCAGAAGTGGATCTCCTCGTCGATCAGGTAGAAACGTTCGGTCTCGGTCCCGGCCGCTTCGGCGGCCTCCAGAATATGTCCGACCGTCTGATCGATCACTTTTCCCTTGCGGTAAGTACCAATAATAGCAACGACTTTCATCGATTCTTCCTAAAACGGGGGCCCTTCAAAAAAATCGGCTCCGCGAGCCATCGGGCCTTATTATAAGCTATCCTTGAGGTAAATCAAACTGGAAAAGGAGGCTTGCCCATTACCTGCCTTGGCCGATGACGATGGCCCTTGGCAACGTAAAGGCACCCCACCAAAATTTTCGTTTTCCCACAAAATTAATAGAGAGATTCAATCATGTTCTCTTGGCAAATTTTTGTCGTCGCCGTGGTCCTGGGCGTCATCCAATTTGGGTTCGGAATCCTGATCGGTAAGATCATATACAACCGGCGCAAGCAACAGATCATCGCCGATTCGCCGACAACCACCTCGGAATCGCTGAAGAAAACCACCAAAAACTTGGAAAAACTCACGGCACGGATCCAAAGCACGGTCGGCCGTGTCACCAGCGACGTGAGCAATCACCAAGTCCGCATCGAACAGATGACTCGCGAGCTCCACGCGATGCGACAACGGTCGGTCTCGATTACCGAAGAAGTCATCTGGGAACGACTCAACCAAATGCTGCGTATGACGACCGACTTCAGCCGCCGCCTTACGGACGCCGAAGCACAACTCAAAACGCAACAGCAACAAATCAAAACGCTCGAATCGGGTGGCACTCTGGACGACACACAAAATCCGGAACCGGCAGAGCACCAAAACCCCTATTCCACAGCAGAAAACGTGCATTCCCACTCGACGGATACGTACGAAACCGCAACGGAAGATACAACGGCCACGTCGCAAAACGAGGATCCTGACGAGGTCAACGAGATGCTTGATAATGTCCGTGTGCGGCTCAACGAAGTCGTTCATAGCGGGCAGCCGTCCGACTCGGAAAACTAGAAATTGAAAGTTTGAAGTGTGAAGTTAGAAGTTTGAAAGCACGATGGTTCGGTTCTTCAAACTTCTAACTTCACACTTCAAACTTTTATTCCTCATGCAGCAACTCGTCGAGTTTCTCCAATAACAGCATGAATCGCGGGCCGGGGACCAAGGCATAATCATCGTCCAAGAGATGCACCCGGCCGTTGGTGATCGCTTGCACATCGGCCGTTTTCCAATCTTCCATCAGTTTCTCGCGATCCGCTTCCGACGATGCGGCCATCGGCGACATATCGAAGATCACCTCCGGATCGGTCTGCAAAACTCCTTCGATCGAGATGGCCGGGAATGCACTGGGCGAGTCGGCCATCACGTTCTTGCCTCCGGCGACCGAAAGGGCTTCGTTAAAAAAGGGATTGTTCCCCGCCACGTACAGATTTTCCAAACGGCCAGTCCCGAGCGTGCGGCCTACGCAGATCAACGTCCGCGGTCGTTTCACGTTGGCGTTCTTTTTGCGAAGGCAATCCAGGCGAGCGGTCAAATCCGCAGCCAGTTTTTCCCCTTTCTCCGGGACGCCGCACCGTTTGCCGATCGTCTTGAACGACTGGATCACCCCATCGATCGAACGATGATCCACCAGAAAAACCGGCAGCCCGAGCCGTTCGAGACTGCGAGCTTGGTTCCCTTCTCCTTCGAGCATCAGAACCAAATCGGGCTCCAGGGCAAGAATCTGCTCGACGTTGGGATCGTTCAGCCCACCGACCTTGGTCCGCTCCTTGGCCTCGGTTGGGTACTTGCAATAGCGGCTCACCCCGACGACCCGATCCCCCAGATCCAACTTGAAAAGCACCTCCGTCAAACTCGGTGCCATCGAGACAATCCGCTGCGGCGCTTTTTCAGAAGGGTCATTTTTATTTTGCCCCGAACCCTGCGACTCCGACCCACGACACCCGGCCAGCAGCCCCAAGCCCACCAGCAAAATTACCACAAGAAACGGTTTTGTCACCGAACCACGCATGAAAACCAAACGACGCCAATATCTCAAACTGAACACTGAAAACTGAAAACCGAACACTATTTTATAAACCGTCCACCTTCGTAGATACTGAATTTGGCCCAGACGGGCAAGTGGCGAGTGACATCCAACGTCTGCGCCGGCTTCAGCTTGAGCCCACGGCCCAGGTCGTAAACTCCCCAATCGCCGACATACTCGATCGTCGCGCGGCGGTCGAAGAGGAGATTATCGGCCAGGTAATCGTTCTGGACCATGCTCGTCAGACCCTCCGCGACGTGCGTCATGCCCGGCTCGTTCTCGATAACCCCCAAATCGCCGGGTGCCGCTTGAAACGACCCGAACAGAATCATGTCGTCTTCTCCCGGATAGTTCTGTTTCACTGCATCCAAAACCTCGGGCAGGAGTCCCAACTCGTTCTCTCGTTCGGTCGGATCGATATACACATTGATCGCGACGAACGTAAAGGCCTGGTTGGTCGCCGGGCCACGGACACGGAACATCGCCGAAAGCGGACGGACGTTGAATCGTTGATGGGGGTCAACCCAGTCGAAAACCTTATCGCGATCCACCTCGATACTGGCCCGATCGAACAAAAACGCGTTGAACACGCCTGTGCTGGACGCCTGTCCGGGACTGATCACATACTCGTAATGGCGACCCCTCGCGTTAAGCTGCTCCGTAATCAGATCCAATTTGCCCGGATCGCGGACACGGAGGTTCTGCAACGCCACGAGATCGAAATTACGAATCGTGTTG
>JASFHG010000407.1:0-4284 GCA_050123355.1 Planctomycetia bacterium | reverse complement strand
AACAACTGGACACCCTCCCTGGAGCGTCCGGTGCTGGCGGTCTTGATGAATACGGTTTGCGTCTGCCTCGGCTTTTTGTACCTCAATATCGAGGTCTACAAGACGTTCAATCATATCGATACCATGCTCACGACTCCGGCCATCACAACCCTCTGGGTCGGACTGACCGCGTTCCTCTTGGTGCTGTATCTGCGTCACAAGAATAACGCGATCTTCTCTACCTTGGCAGTTGCCATGGTTGCCTTGTTTTCCAAGTTCATCGCCGACATGATGATCCACTGGGGGCTCGACCATCACCTGGCCTTTGCGGTCTGCGATGCGAAAGGGTTCATGATCCGGCTCTACGATTTCGGGATTATCGCCTCGATGTTCGTAGGGATCGCCTGGTTCCTCAGGAATTCGGAAAAAGAAAAAGATTATCAACAGAACGTTGCTTCAACGGTCGGGGCGATCGTCCTGCTGTTCCTCTACACCAGTTTGGAGCTCAATTCGACCTTGTACCATGTCCTGCCTGAATTTAGAATGGGCGGTATCTCCATCCTCTGGTCGCTCTACGCCTTGGCGTTTATCGTGATCGGGATATGGAAAGACATCCGAGCCCTCCGCTACACGGGCCTGGCCCTGTTCGGAATCGTTTCGCTCAAGGTCTTTTTCGTCGACCTGACCAACGCCGAAACCGTGTATCGGATCATCGCCTTCATCGTCCTGGGAATCATCTTGATATGCGGCTCCCTGACATATATGAAGTGTCGCCGACTTTTTCAAGATCGTGATTGATGAACTTTCACGACGATAATCAATAACCATTGGTGTTTCAAAAAGCGGCGGAAGGCAACTTCCGCCGCAAACCTATTGCAAGGACGATAAACCATGTTCCGAAAAACGACGATCTTGATCACGCTTACCGCTTTGGCCACGCTGAACGCGGCAAGCGTCTTGGCCATCTCGCCCGAGTCGTTCTTCTGCTCGCGGGCGATCGAGTTTGAAGAGATAGACCAGGGGACTCTGGTGGTCGTGCCGATCGAAGAAGATATGTATCGGATGCTTCAGCCGACGTTTCCCGATCTTTTTGTCTTCGACGATCAAGGCAATCCGACCGCCGGCGTCGTGCTGAGACGGCCGAAGCAAGAGAAAGAGTGGCAGCTCCCGCCCGAGGCGATCGAGATCTACGTGGACAAGAAAAAGGGCGAGACCATCGTCAAGCTCGACGTCGGAAAACGCCCGATCTCGCGTCTGGAATTCCAAACCCCCGACCGTAATTTCCAGCGGTACGCGACGGTGAATGTTCTCACGGACAAGCGAGATTGGTCCAAGGTCAAAGACGGTCAAATCTCGCGGATCGATCTGGAAGGGGTCGAGCAGGAGCAGCTCGCGATGACGTTTCCCGAACAACTGGTATCGGAAATGAAGGTCGAGATCCACAACGGCGAGAACCGTCCGATCGAAATCGAGAAGGTCCGGCTGTTCGGTCCGACGCATGAATGCCGCTTCATCGCCGAGCCCGGCCGCCACTATACGATGGAGTATGGCTCGACGTCGAAAAAGTTTGCACCGCTGGACACGGCGGCCCTCGATGTGGCCCAGCGAAACGGCCTTACCCCGGTCGCCGGTCAACTGAGTGACCAAGTCCTCCAGCGCAAGGAAATCGTCGAAGAAGAATCCGGCTTCAGTGAGTTTTTCAGGAACCCCTGGACCATTTATCCCGCGATCGTGGTTCTTATCCTCCTAATCGGCGGCGGCCTCTTCTTCGCCGCCCGACGCATGGAGGACGATAAAACGGAAAAGGAAGACGAAAAAGATGCAGAAAAGAAGGATACAACAGAAACTTAACCGGAGACTTAACGTGAATTCCCTCCAAGCCGGAATTGAGCTTTGCTCTGTTCCGGTTTTTTATGGAGAGCAACCATAAAAAAACGGCACCGCCAAACGAGTTCGGCGATGCCGCTCGCCGGTATTACCGGCGGGGGTGGTTAGCCTTTATTTTGTGTAGTGCAACGAATTTTCGCTGCAGTTGTTTTTTTACTATCGGTTCCGAGGCATCCCGATACCACCGGCCGGCGGCGGTCCGTCCATTGGCGGCATCGGTCCTTCTGCGGGCAGGCCCGGTGCTCCGCCGCCCATGCCTTGAGCCATTCCCATGTCCATAAGAGCACGAACCACCTTGGGAGAAACCTCCAAGGTTTGGGTCATTCCGTTGGCGATCGGCGTGACCGTCAGTTTGACGTTCTTGCCGTTGCCCGAACCGAGTTGGGCGACCACTTGCTGGTCCATGTTCTCGGGCGAGAGTTCATTGGCCATCTGGACCACCTGCGCGACATCCACCGAGAGTCGAACCGTGGGGACCTTGTCACCGGCCATCTTTTTCGATCGCTTCAGGGCCGCCTTGAGTGTCTCGACCGATTGGGTGCCCAACGCGACGAAGATCGCATCGCTCGAAACACCGATGTAACAGTCCGGGTTGGGACCGAGCAGGGGTGACGGCGGGGCGGGGCCGAGCTTGTGCAGCTTGATCTCATCATCGAGGTTCTCCGCGTCGAGCGTGAGTTTCACCGGTACGTCTTGCTGCTTGGACAACAGTTGACTCAACTGGCGAAGCACATAGTCGCATTCCTTGGCGTCGACCAGTTTCGCACCGAAGATGAACGTCGAGGCGTTTTCGGCATATTTGAATTTGAGGCCCGCGTCGATGTTGCCTTCCGTGATGGTCGAATTGATCGATTTGCTCAACCGTTCGATCCAATTTTTCGCAGCCGCCATTTCGTCTTCGTTCAGGTCGTGGGTCGCCAGTCCGGCGAGCGCCTGTTGCTTGAACATGGCGAGTTGTTGTTTCATTTGAGCGATGCTCGCTTGATCCAATTGGCTCGAGACGTTCATCGTGACCGCGGCGCTCGGGTCGTAGAACCCGGCGAATCGAGACGGCTGCTCGGGTGCCGCGTTGAATCTTTTGGCCAGCGCGGTGCCGGGGAGTGCCGTGATTTGGAGATCGAGCTGGAGGTCCGTCATTTTGTTGTTCGACTTATCGAACTTCAACCCGATCGTGATCGTGTCGACCTCCTTGCCCGATTCTTCGAGCATCTGGCCGCCGGGACCGAGGTCCGCGAGCTTGGGTCGCGGGGGCGGTGTGAACTCGCCCGGCCCGGCCATCCCGGCAAATGCCCTGGCCATGCTGGTTTGGAAGCTGTGCAGTGTATCGAGCACGATATCTTCAAGCCATTTGACGCCTTGGTTCTTGCCGTTGAGTTGGACGGCGACCAAATATTTCTTCTCCAAACCACCGAGCAGACTGACAGGATCGGCCGGCAGGTTGGTCAGCGGCAGGTCTTTCGACGAAATGAAGAGCCAGTTTCCCTGCTTCTTGACGCAGACCGGGTCTTCTTCCCCGCTGGGGGCTTGCCAAAATTGGTAGTGGTCCTCGTCGATCTTTTTGCTCTTATACTTCATCCCTTCCAGCGTTTTGACGAACTTCTGCATGTCCGAGACGGGCAAGAAGATCAGGAAAGGAGAAGGACGACCCTCGGGGACGTTTTCTGCATAATAGGCGGCCGCACCGCATGGCCGGTTGAGGTTGAGCGCGTCGAGTTTGCCCTGCAAGATCATTTTGACCATCATGTCCAGGCCTTGGCCCATCCCGGGCTGACCGGTAGCCTCGCCGAGCGAGTCAATATCCGCGATCGCCTGCTTATATCCACTGAACGACACCACGACCGACGGCTTGTTAAAGTCGACCGAGGCGAAAACGGGCGAAGCGACCAAGGCAGCCAGGGCCACGGTCGCGATAATAAACATCATACATTTCTTCATAAATCTGTTTCTCCTCAAAAATACCACCCCCCATTGAGGGATGTGACAGTGATAGACGGCACCGAATATACGTCACGCATTCTTATTCGCCGCCACTTTAGAAATATTGGATTAAATTTTCAAATTTTTTAATGGGTGCTGAACGCACCAGGGAATGAACCCGCTCCCGTTGGTCGCTGGTCTGGAATACAGGGCTTTTTCCACTCACACATGGTCGATGGCAGACCATTTTCTTGCCCAAGCCGAAATTGGGCCGCGAAACGAGCCCTATTTTGGATTGAATCGAAGCTATTTTAACAGAAATAGAGCTCACTAGCCATTTATACGCCGGCCGATCACTTTTGGCGATGAAATAGAGGAGAAAATAGCAAAAAGAATAGTCGCCACGGGGGCGGTCTGTGGAAGCAAGAGCATACCATGCTTCTGGAAGACACGGTAAGGTCTTTTGTAGAAACCGTTTACGAATTTCCCCTTTTATGCCCG
>JASFHG010000406.1:0-4287 GCA_050123355.1 Planctomycetia bacterium | reverse complement strand
TTTAAAGCAATTAATTGAACTAATAAAGGCCGTGAAATAATCTTACATACTGCCTGCTGCAAAAATGGCCACGAAAGGTTTTAGCAAGCTTCGAAGGTATGGTGAAGCAGTGTTGGAGATTTTGGGGGAGTAAACAATAGGGCACCCCTACAAGCCGGAAATGGGGAAGGCCCTTTTCCGGATCCGGAATAGAGCTTCGCTCAATTCCGGCTTGGACGACAAAACGCCAAATTGCTTTTCTGTAAGTCCTTTTACGTTGGTCACTTATCGCTCTTCTTGCGGATTAATAAAGGGAGAAGCCTCTTCCAATTCCCATCCCCAAAACCACAAAATCCCCTCCTCCCCAAAAAAACGCTTGACACCGTTGGCTTGTTTTGATAAACTACTTTGCGTTACAAAGCTTAACCAAAGGAGGTGTGCCATGGACGCCAATGAAGCGAAAGATCGTATTCAGGAAATTCAGCGGATTATGGAGCGGACGACGCTCTTTACGCTGCTGCCGGGGGTGCAGGCGGTGATCGGCGGGGTGATGGTGCTGGCCGGGTGTGCGGTCAGTTATGCCATGTTCCGCTCGTTGGACTTTGCCGACATTCTGAGCCTGTCGGTCAACGGCCAGATATTTTTCTGTGTGATGTGGTTCGCGATCGGAGTGGCCGGGATCCTGCTGGAGGTGATTTTCACCACACGGGCCGCCAAACAACACGGCCTGGAACCGAAGAGCCGGCCGATGCGGGTGGCCGCGTTCTCGTTGACCCCGAGCGTCATCGTCGCGATGGTCTTGACCGTCAAGTTTCTGCTTCCGTTCGATCCGACGATCTGGGAGATGATACGGACGTTCAGCTTCGACTACCCGCTCGAACCGAAGCCGGAAGAAATTCGATACATCGTGCCCATCTGGATGATGCTCTACGGCACGGGCGTCTACACGGCCGGGCTGTTTTCGGTCCGATCGCCGCGAGTACTCGGCCTGACGTTTATCGCCTTGGGGATCGTCGCCCTGCTATGCTTCCCCGAGTATGGCGTGGTCATGGGAGCCTTGTCGTTCGGGATGCTGCATATCCTTTTCGGGTTTTACATTATCCACAAACAGCGACAAATGGTGGTATGATGAAAAATCCAATCAAACCAGATGACATCGATGCGGTCATTCACGATCGTGTACGCCTGTCCATCGTTTCCGCGTTGGCCGTCTCGCCGCAGTTGAGCTTCAACGAGTTGAAGGCCATGCTGAAGCTGACCGACGGCAACCTGAGCGCCCATTCGCGGAAGCTCGACGAGGCAGGCTACATCGTCGTCGAAAAATCGTTCCGCGGCCGCCGCCCTCATACGTCAATGCGTCTGACGTCCAAGGGCCGCAAAGCGTTCGAACGATACCTGAAGACCTTACGCCAGATTGTCGACGGGGGTGGTAAAAAGTCCTGACGGGGCCGGAACCGAGAGGAAACGTCGGACCCAAAAATAGGGCACGCTTCGCGGCCCAATTTCGGCTTAGGGTGGTAAAGAACGGGGACCGAAAAAGGAGGGGGGAAAATTTTTTGCCAATTAACTTTGCGAAACAAAGTGCTTTAGCATAAGGAGGTAAGACATGAAAAAGCGACTTCTACTGATACTTGCGGCGGTGGTGCGGCCGGGGGACGAACATTTTCGGCTGATCAAGTACTCCGAGTTCCCGCCGCTGAGCCTGATGACGATCGCCGGGTTGACGCCCGACGATTGGGAAATCATCATCCGCGACGAGCATGTCGAGTCGTCCGAAGTGGAGGAGGACGTGGACCTGGTCGGCATCCAGACCTATATCTCGTCGGCCACGCGGGCGTATGAGTTGGCTAAGCACTGGCAAAAACGGGGCGCGAAAGTGGTACTCGGCGGGCTCCACCCGACGAGCATGCCCGACGAAGCGGCCGAGCACGCCGACGCGGTCTGCATCGGCCCGGCCGAGACGGTCTGGGCACGGCTCCTCAAGGATTACGAGGCGAATCGGCTGCAAAAGTTCTATCGCGGTCTATGCGACGGGTCGGCAGCACTGGTCCCGATGCCGAGGCGCGATCTGGCAAACCAGCGGGCCTATCTGCTGCGGCACACGATGGTCACCTCGAGAGGTTGCCCGCATTCGTGCGATTTCTGCTACAAGAGCAGCTTTTGGGGGCCCACCTATTACGAGCCCCGCCCGATTAAGGAAATCGAACGCGAGCTGGACCAAGTCGACGACGGGCTGGTCTTCTTTCTGGACGACAACCTGCTGGCCAACCGCCGTCACGCCCGGGCGTTGTTCGAGCTGCTCCGCGGATCGGGAATCGTTTGGCAGGCGGCCGCGTCGTTGGACGTCGCGCGCGATCCGGCCTATCTCGACGAGGCCTATCAGGCGGGCTGCCGGAGTCTGTTTCTCGGCTTCGAGTCGCTCTCGCCCGAAAATATGCGGGGTGCCAACAAGCCGGTGAACGTCGCGTCGGATTATGCCGAGGTGTGCCGCCGCTTCCACGACGCGGGCATCATGATCAACGGCAGCTTCGTGTTCGGTTTCGACTGCGACACCCCCGACGTGTTCGACCGGACGATAGAATTCGCCATCGAGAGCAAGATCCTGACCGCGTCGTTTCATATCCTGACGCCGTTGCCTGCCACACGGCTGTTTACCCAGATGGAGGCCGACGGCCGGCTCTTGCATCGTGACTGGAGCCAGTACGACACGTATCATGCGGTCTTTCAGCCGCGACGGATGACGCCTGAGCAGTTGGAGGCAGGCTACTGGCGTGCACGGCGTCAGTTCGCCGCTTGGAGTTCGATCCTCCCACGCTCGTTCGGATTGCCCGGAGCTTTCAAGCGGTTGGCCTATAACGTTGCGTGGATGAAAATGGACCCATTGTGGGTGGCGATCAGCCGCGCAGGCTTGATGCCGTTTGCCACGAAAATTTTCCAGAGGATTCTCAGCTTGCACACGAAGGCCGCGAACCGAGCGGGCACCTTCAAGTCGCAGTTGAAGAAGGAAGGCATGGAGGGGTCGAGGAAGGACACGGACGGGCAACTGCCCATTTTGGCTGCCCAAAATCTCCTCGATACGCACGTCCCTCACGGCTCGAGCCATGAGATCGTTTCCCGGTGATTTTCACGGCCATGCCGGCAAAATTTGCATAAGCCTATTGAGAAGAGCGCATAAAAAATACACCCCACAGGGTTCGAACCTGTAACCTCCGGTTCCGTAGACCGGTGCTCTGTCCAGTTGAGCTAGGGGTGCAAAATCGTTTGATTTGCGATCATTTTACCAGAACAGAATCGGCTGTAAACCCCCCCGACTTTATTCCTTTTTGGCACGTTTCCCACGGCATTTCGGCGCAGCGCGACGGACCGAAAACGTTGGTATGCGAGAATCCACCGAAAGGGTGGTAAGGGCGAGGTAACCGAAACGGTTATTGGGCCGAAGCGGTTTGGCCGTTGATCCTTTGGAATGCCTCTTCCTGGAACTGGGTGATCGTCTGGGCGAGAACTCGATTCTTTTCCATCAGATCGTTGAGTTCTTTTGTCACCTTGGCGAGCTCATTCTTCAGCTTCTGCTCATGCTCGACAACCTTGTCTCGTTCCGACTCGATGACAGCCAGTTTTTGTAGCAGCTCGTCATTAAGAGCCTTGGCAACCACTTCCTGGTTTTGCGATTTTTGTATAGACTCGTCGAGATCCTTATTATAGCGAAGCAATGTCTCTTCGGTCTCGATTTGTTCGGTTCGGACCTTGTTATACCACTTCATGAAGGCAAGATAATCCTGTAATTTGCGGTCCTTGTCGCCATCGGCCTGATATTCCTTGACCATTTCGGCCGGGATAAACGCGCGAAGCTCTTCTTCGGACAGGTCGGCATAAAGATGATGCGGATCGGTCGGCATCGCCTCGCGGATCATCCAGGGGCCTTGGGCCGCCTGAAGCCTTTGGAGCATCTGTTGGTGCTGAGGTAGAGTCAGGTCAACGGTCGGTTTAAGCACAACGGCCTTGCCTCCTGCCTGAGCAACCATAAATTCGCCCAAAAAACGGGCCTTTTTGATCTCGGGATATTGGGGAACCGCCTCTTTCTCGGCATCGGTCGCGAACGCGTCCGCCGCTCCGGGAACGGCTACCGGTTTTTCGCCTTCCTCGTAATCAAAGACATAGACAATCAAGTCGGGCTTAATCTCGTGAGGGCTCGGCTTATCTACCGTTACTTCGATCCTTGAGAGATTCGCGACCGGCAATTGGGGGTCACAACCGTACCAAACACGACCACGATTGAAAAGCTCCATGGAAAGGTCAGTCTCAAAAGCG
>JASFHG010000405.1:0-4301 GCA_050123355.1 Planctomycetia bacterium | reverse complement strand
CTTGCCGCGATGCTGGTCGTTGGCGTTTGGGGTGCCGGTCTGGCGACACCGAGCGCGACGGCCCAAGTTTGGTCGACGTGCATGCCATGCCTCGACGGGCAAGAATATCGTGTGGTCTATCAGACGGTCTACGACCAGAAACAGGTGACCGCGTTTAAGACCGTGTACGAAACGGTCTACGACGAGCAACAGGTCGTCAGCTATCGGCCGGTCTGCGAGACCCAAATGCAAGAGCGACGTTATCGGGTCGCCAAGCCCGTGACCGAGACCTCTTATCGCGAGGAGACCTATACCGTCCAAAAACCGGTCTGGGAAACCCAGATGCGTGAAGAATCCTATGATCGCACGACCTACGTCCAAGAGACGAGCGAACGGGAAGAGAAATACACCGTTTGGAAGCAAGTTTGCGAGACGGCCGAGCGAGATGAGTGGTATACGGTCCAGCGACCTGTCCAACAGACCGTCATGCAGACGCGACAGTATGCCGTCATGCAGCCGGTGACGACGATGCGAACGCAGTACGTCGATCAGGGTAACTACGTCAACCAGACGATTCTCAAGCCGGGCCTGCCGAAGAATCGACTCGGGTGGTCCACCGGCCAGACGGTTGTCGATCCTGCCACCGGCGCGATTACGTATCAGAAGCCGGGCCTTTACTGGAATCAGACCCAGCGAGGCCGTTATGAAGTGAAGAAGACCTGGGTACCGAACATGGTCCCGACACAGGTCCCCGTTACGCAGATGGTTCCGCAAACGGTCCAGCAACAGGTGCCCGTCACTACGACGACCTATCAGACCGAGCGGGTGTGCCGCAAGGTGCCGTATACGGTCACGCGGATGGTCCCCGAAGTGCAGGTCCGCCGCATCCCGGTGACGGTTTGCAAACCGGTGACCGAGCGAGTTGTTCGCAAGGTGCCTGTTCAGGTGTGCAAATGGGTTTCCGAGCAGCGAGTCCGCCGCATCCCGGTGACGACCTGCAAGATGGTCTATGAAGATCGCGTCGAGCAGATCCCGGTCCAAGTCCGTCGACTCGAAAAGGTCTGCCGGACGGTCCACGTTCCTCGTTGCGTCGCGAAGCAAGTGCCGGTGACCTACACTTGTAACGTTCCTCGCACGATTGTCTGCCGAATCCCGCTTGATGCGTGTGGCAATCCGATCATGACCGAGCCGATGGTGACAGAGTCGAATTGGTCTGCAAACAAGAATGCCGAGGCGAAAAAGCAAGAGTCGCCTGTTGCTCGACCCGAGAAGAAGTCGGCCGAGCCGGTTGATCCGGCCGATATGACTCCGATCTTGGAGGAGGAAATATCGACTACCGAATCCCCGTACAACGGTAACTGATTTTTTGGTAGGTGCTGACGCTGACACGAACACAAGATTTTTCTTTCCAAGCCGGTTCTCTGCGTAGCAGAGGGCCGGATCGAAATCGGAACCAACTCCTGATCCGGTCCTCTGCTACGCAGAGAACCGGCTTGGGAGTTTTTGTTAGAGCTTTTCAAAAGGTGCGTTTAGCACTTACCCAAAAGAGCAGTCTTTCCAAAAAAGACTCGCGGGGTTTCCATAACCGTCAGCCCAAATGCTTGTGCTCTCATGAGGGTGCCATTGAATGCCGCTTTGGAAACATGGAATGGCGGCTCGACGACCAGCAGTCGACCATTTGGCTTCAAGAGTGTGGCAACCTCGCCGAAAAACGCTTCTTGGTTTGGTGTTTCGTGGACCATATAAAAAGCCAGAATGAAATCGACTTTTTGATTTTCGTCGAGACCGATCCGGTCCGCCTTGCACTGGTGTAGTGTGAATCGGTCTTCCAGCTCGGTTCCTTCGATTTTCTTTTGTAGCCACTCGAGCATTTCTTTCTGGAGGTCGACGGCGATCACACGCCCCGACGGTCCGACCAGCCGTGCCATATCGATGGAGAAGAAGCCTGGCCCACAGCCGATGTCGATGGCCATCATTCCTTCTTTGACGTAAGGAGCGAGAATCTTGCGAGGGTTCTGGAACCAGCGTCGCCACCGGCAGTCAAGCCCCCCGGCGATCGCGACCGGGCAGACGTGACCCTGTTTGTTTTTCTTCATCTTCACGCTCATAAATTATTTGCTATACGGTCGAACTTGGGGTAAAGCCATTCGAGCGAGTAGCCCAGGAGGTACCAGAGTATAGCGTAGAGGAGTAGATGGTTTCCTTCAAGGAGTTGGTCATAGTTCCAGAGCTGAAGCCCGAACGAAAGGAAGATCCGGCCGGCGAGATACTCGACCAAAAAGATCAGGCCCATGTAGATCCCCGCCCGGAGAAACCGCTGGAATTTGAGTTTCTCCAACACGCTCTTGATCGGCGGATAAAGCAGCCCGATCAGGCCGTAGACAAGGATCATCCAGAGCGAGGTTGCCCCTTGCAGCCGGACGTCATGATTCTGAATCAGCTCGGTGGCGGCCATAAAGACCACCTCCAGCAGTAGCCCGAAGAGCCCCCAGATAAGAAATCGCCAGAAGATGAGTTTCGAAGTGTTGTCCATGTTCTTAAGGGCAGGGTGGCGGTTTGGGTAATTTGGGGTGTTTAGGTGACGGTTTCGACACGCGACCTCGACCACGCATCTTTGTTGTGTTAAAGTCTACCACATGAACGTGGCAATGCTTGTTTTATAGAGAATAAAAACTTCAATGGACTATCGCGGAAAATTTCCCATTTTTGATCCTCGGTATATCCGGACCGAACCAATCGGCTCGCGGAGGAATAAAGTACATCTCGAACATTTGATCTACCCACACCAGCTCGCTGCCAAACTTGAGCATTACAAGCGAGATGAGTTGCCTGCGGAGACCGAAGAGGCATTGCAGGCGGTGGCTCGGGCGGTCCTCGACGCGCGTCGCGCCGATCGGCCGGTGATCCTCTTCACCGGTGCCCACGCGATCAAGAACGGTCTCGGTCCGTTGCTGATCGATCTGGTCGAACGCGGTCTTTTGACCCATATCGCGGGCAACGGTGCCACGTCGATCCACGATTTTGAGCTGGCGCTGATCGGTCAGACGAGCGAGGATGTGCCGCAGGCGCTTGAGGTGGGCAGCTTTGGGATGGCCACGGAGTTCGCGTTGCAGAACGCGGCGGTCAATCTTGGCTACGAGCAGGGGCTTGGCTATGGCGAGTCGCTCGGCCAGATGATTTGCGACGAGGAGTTTCGTACCGCCGCGATCGCTCGCCTTGTGCACGATCACCCGAAGATCGCCGCGAGCCTGAGAACCACTTTCGACCACCCCGAGGTGAGTCTGTTGGCGACCTGCTGCCGGTACGATGTCCCGTTCACCGTCCACGTGAGCATCGGGACCGACGTGCTCGACCAGCATCCGTGCTTCTGTCCGGAAGCAAAAGGTGGTGCCTCGGGCTACGATTTTTTGATCTATACGAAAGAGGTGACTCGCCTGACGGAAGGGGGCGTCGTGATCAACCTGAGCAGCGCCGTGACCGGCCCGGAGGTTTTGCTCAAAGCGGTCAGCATGGCGGCCAACATCGGCGCGGTCCCGTACGGTCTCGTGACGGCCGACTTTGACCTCCGCCCGTTCGACCGTCGCCAAATGACCGACGAATCGGCCCCGTGCTACTACCACCGCGACCAAAAAAGCGTCGTCACCCGCATCCCCGCCGCCTTCCACGGCCACGGCCACTACATCCAAGGCAATCAACTCCAGACGTTGCCTCGTTTTTGGGAGTTGCTGGGGGAGTAGATATTACTTTTCCTGCTCTCTAAGAAATGGATCTGGGAACGAATAGTATTTTGTCTAGCGGTTTTAAGGTTACGGATTACGTGATGATTTGACACATTTGAATCAGGAATTAAAGTATTTGAGACAAAAACAGTTGTTTTGCTGGATATGAATAGCAAATAGCTTCCGAGAAAACCAAGCTATATTGCAACCTAATTGATTGCTATCAATAAACTTGCGAGATCAAGGCAGCCAAGTCCTAAACTGGTTTGATCTCGTTACACATTTGAATAAACTATTATGGGTGGGCTGAAATACCGTCAAAGTCGCTAATTCCAGTGTTTTTGTACCAAATGTCCTTTTTGGGGAAAAATAAATTGAAATTTAGCCGTTCACTTGGTAAGCTGGAAGTTACCGGACGTGGTTATCCGACCGTAACTTTTTTGAAGCAAGCAACTTGCAACCACACGGCCTTATGGCTTTTAGGGATTTTAGAATTGTGTCCTTTGCAATACCTCCCTTGTGAGGTAGAGATAAATTTGCTATACAGGCGGTTTTCAGGTGCCAAAATCAGACGTTCCTGTAAAATTTACAGTAGCTTTGGAG
>JASFHG010000404.1:0-4311 GCA_050123355.1 Planctomycetia bacterium | reverse complement strand
AAAGGAGCCAGTCCCTGTTTTCCCTCCCGCTCCAAAGCCGCGGCCACCCCGTCCAATCGCCGGCGAGGGCTGAAGCTGGTCGCGTCGCAAAAGATACACCCACCCCGATTCGGACACTCCAGCCCGGCATCCACACTCACCTTCCAGACCCGCCGCCCGAACTTCTCTTCAAAAAACCGACTCAGCTTATAATAACGAGGTTTCATGTTTGTGGACCTATCCCAACCGCTTCCGCTCCAAAGGCTACTTCTCAACCACTGGTAATATTGTATAATCCATACCAGGCCAAAAGCAAGGGAGGACCGGTTCGTTAGCCCCGTCGCCTGCGACGGGATTTCGAGGAGTTTCCGGCCGCAGGCGGCCGGGCTAACATCCAATGAAAAAGACTTTGGAATAAATTTTAATAATCTGAAAGGATCCGAACCATGAAAAAAATCATCGTTATTTTGAGCATACTCTTTCTGCTGCCGCTGTTCCTCGCCGCTTGCAATCAGTGCTCCGTGCCGGCCGGTAGTGATACGTCGGCGGAAGGTGCCGCGGTCTGGTACTATCCAGACTGGATGGCCGAGGCGAAATACAACGCGCCGATTCGGGTGCTCGACACGGACAGTGCGTTGGGGCGCTACTCGCTGAAGGACAAAACGATCGGCATCCGAGACATCGTCCAATTCCACGGTCATCCGTGCGACGGGCTGGTGATCGCTTATGTCGAAATCGGCGAGGTGCTCAAGCGGTTGTTCCCCGACGGCGTGATCGACCGTACCGACTTGCGTGTGGTCTCAAAGAACGGCCCCTGCTGGGTCGACACGGCCGCGATGATGACCGGTGCCCGAATCAACTTCGGCACGCTCAGCATCGACCCGGCGATCGGCGACGGTTTTATCATCCAAAAAATCTCGACCGGCGAAACCTACCAGGTCCACCTCAAGGACGGCATCTTCCCCAAGGAACAGGCCGAGCTCGAAAAAGAGATCCGCAGCCTCCGCGCCGAAGGCAAACCGGTCACGCCCGCCCAGATCGATCAGGTCGAGAAGATGGCCGACGACCTGAGCAAAAAACTGCTCAACACGCCGCCGGAAGAACTTTTGGACATCGAGAAGATGGACGACTACGAGTTCAAGTTCCAATTCGCCTCCCCCGGCAACCGCGGCGACATCATCAACAAAGACGTCGGGCGTTAGAGAGCCTGACATGGATAGAGGAAAACAGAGGTAATACCATGCTTCGAACTTTAAGTATACTAAGTATTTTTTTGGCTGCCACCGGTTCTCTACATGCCGAGGAGAATGTCGAGCAGCTTATTGACCAACTGGCCAAGGTATCCAAGCCTGGGATTGGATATTCTCGCTATTGGTATGGAACGGAATTTTTACCATATGATGATACAGCAAGAATAGATGCGTCAGTCTGGTGGGCGGGAACTCCTTCTCATTCAGAAACCTTGTGCAAAATTGTGGCCCAAGGCGCTAAAGCGATTCCCGTGTTGCTAAAATATCTTGATGATGACCGAAAGATCGCTGCAAAACCCGTATCGGGATTTCCACAACTGGCCTCTCATATAGAATACGATTACAATTCATGTGTTAGGGATATACCTTTTCAAACTGTCAACCTTAAAACTTACTCTGTTTACGAGAAAAATAGTTATTTGCTGACAGTAGGTGATCTATGTTTTATTGCTCTGGGACAAATTGTCAATCGTGAGTTTTCGGTGGCTCGATTTCAGCCACGAAATACGGTCATTATCAGTTCTCCGGTTCATTCCGAGGAGCTGCAAAAAGTTATTCGAGAAGATTGGTCCAACTTTACCACCGACAAACATCGGCATCTCTTGATTGAAGATTTTAAGAATCCAGATCATGAAGATCGACAAATCGGTGCTTACCTGCGTTTGTCCTTTTACTATCCTGAAGTTATTGAACCTTTGGTGCTTAATGAATTTCAGCAGCCGGTATATAAAGCATTGGAAACATATCAATTTTGTCATAATGTACTCTATAAAACTTTCAATTCTAAACAACGCAAAAAACTCTACGATCAATTTGTCCGCGAACATGGTAACCAATACATTGAGGGCATAAAAACACTATTACTTTTTGATCTTCGATTGCTGGAATTAGATGAAAGTGGCCAATTAACTCCACCTTTGGCAAAGTTTAAAAACCACCCACGAGAATTGCTGATCCAACTTTTTAGTGAGCCAAAAGATGTAAAAAGCACGAAAATCGCATTTGTACATGCGAGGACTGAATATGAACGCTCCCTTTTCATTCGTGCATTGACGCACGACAAGAGCGAGAAGATTAGCGATCGGGTTAAGGAGTTGTTTCTTGAGACCCCGGATAACGAAGTATTAGCCCCCGCGTATCTTTTTTGTTTGGCCAAACGGGGCGGCAACGGGGATTTTTTGGTTGAACAGCTTGCGAAGATTGACCTTTTCGCAGAAAAAACGAATCCGCTCCATCTGCAATATCTCGAATCTATTTGTGCCTCGAAGGAACCGACGGTTCAACGTCAGCTCTTACGGATCGTCGAAACCACCACAAACTACGATTACTTCATGAAGGCACTTTCGGGCTTGGTCGAGCCGGACAAGAAAATCATTCTGGAAAACGCGGAACGAATCCTCAGCTATCTTCCCCTCGATTCCCCTCGAGGCGGTGACCTGCTCCGCTGGGTCACAGAAAACTGTCCCGAGAAGGCAGCCCGTTTTTATCTCGCCTTCCTCACAAAGGGAAAAGCGGAAAATTCCTCGATGTCCAACGTGCTATTATATACCGACCCGTCGCCACTAAAAATCCCATACGCTTATTCAACGGCATGTGCCCATAGCAGAGCCTTGCTGCTTTTAAGCAAACATCTAATCGACCAGGTCGAGAAGATGGCCGACGACCTGAGCAAAAAACTGCTCAACACGCCGCCGGAAGAACTTTTGGACATCGAGAAGATGGACGACTACGAGTTCAAGTTCCAATTCGCCTCCCCCGGCAACCGCGGCGACATCATCAACAAAGACATCCGGCGGTAGAGAACCAGGCATGGATAGAGGAAAACAGAGGTAATGTCATGCTTCGAATTTTAGGTATACTAAGTATTTTTTTGGCCGCTACTAGTTCGCTACATGCCGAGGAAAATGTCGAGCAGCTTATCGACCAACTGACCAAAGTATCCAAGCCAGGGATCGGATATTCTCGCTATTGGTATGGAACGGAATTTTTGCCATATGACGATGCGACAACAATAGTTTTTCGTGTTTTATGGGTGGAACCTCCTTCTCGATCGGAAACCTTGCGTAAGATTGTTAGTCAAGGTGCCAAAGCGGTTCCCGTGTTGCTGAAACATCTTGATGATGATCGAAAGACCGCTATAGAGCCGATTGGAAAATTTAATTGGATCGACCTTTATGAAGAATACGATCACAATTCACGCATCGAGAACAAGTCCCTTCGCAATGTGGATCTCAGACACACCGTTTGCGAAGAGAATCCTTATCGACTCAAAGTAGGTGATCTATGTTTTGTTGCTTTAGGGCAAATTGTCAATCGTGACTTTTGGGCGGTTCGATTTCAGCCACCAGGTGGAGTTTCTGTCAGTTCCCCGGTTCACTCCAAGGCACTGCAGGAAGTCATCGGCAAGGATTGGGCCGACTTCACCGTCGACAAGCATAGGCATCTTTTGATCGAGGACTTCAAGAAAGCAGACCACACGAAACGACGAATCGGCGCTTACCAGCGTTTATCTTTCTACTTTCCTAACGTTGACGTTGTTGAGTCACTGGTACTCAATGAACTTCAACGCCCGGCGTTTAAGTCATCAGAAGTAGAGAATTTTTGTTATAATGTACTCTACAAGACTAAGAACCCCAAACAACGCAAAAAGCTTTTCGATCAATTCATTCGCAAGCATGGTGAGCAATATGCTCAAGGCATAAGGATTATCTTGCTTAACGACCTCCGCTTTTTTGAGATCGGTGACAGAGGTAGACTTTATATACCCTCACACGAAATCAGAGAACACCCGCGAAGATTACTGATCCAACTTTTCAATGAACCCGAAGATGTCAAAAGTACGGAAGTTATGTTTGTGCATGTGAGA
Source organism: Planctomycetia bacterium (assembly GCA_050123355.1). Lineage (GTDB taxonomy): Bacteria > Planctomycetota > Planctomycetia > Pirellulales > Thermoguttaceae > JASFHG01. Next base: position 216 of record JASFHG010000404.1, on the reverse strand, counting down.
ACAGAATATGAACGTTCCGATTTTGTCCATTCATTGACTCACGACAAGAGCGAGAAGATTAGTGATCGGGTTAAGGAGTTGTTTCTTGAGACTCCGGATAATGAAGTATTGGCACCGGCGTATCTTTTTTGTTTGGCCAAACGGGGCGGCAACGGGGATTTTTTGGTTGAACAGCTTGCGAAGATTGACCTTTTCGCAGAAAAAACGAATCCGCTC
>JASFHG010000403.1:0-4311 GCA_050123355.1 Planctomycetia bacterium | reverse complement strand
TGCCAGTAATCCAAATGCCGAAACCAGCTCGGCCGAAGTAACCAGTTCGGGCTACGATGCGTTCAACGACGTCGGCGTCGAAGAGTTCTTCAAGCTCATGACCACCGAGCTGCAGAACCAGGACCCTCTCGACCCGATGGACAACGCCGAGATGCTCTCGCAGATCTCGCAGATCCGCGACATCGTCGCCAGCGATAACTTGACAAACACGCTCAGCACGATCACCTCCACGTTCGAGTCGGTCATGCTCGGCCAGAACATGGCGACCGCAAGCGGCATGATCGGCCAAACGATCGAGGCAACCGACAACGACGACATCACGTTCACTGGCGAAGTCGCTCAAGTAACGATCACCGATGGCATACCGACGCTGAAGTGTAATGAAGTGGTGCCGGAGCAAACCGACGAGAACGGTGACGTTATACCGGAACACACGGTCGAGCACCTCGTGAGCCTCGAAAACATCACGAGCATCGTGCCCGCCGGTACCAAACCTTTAACTTCCGCCGAGATTTCCGAGCAGATGAGCAAGGCCAGTGCACTGATCGGCAAGAACATTGTCGCTGAGGAAGGAGAAATCATCGCGGTCGTGACCGACGAAGACGGCAACGTCACCGAAACTCGCGAGGCTATCGACTCCAGCGTGGTCGGCACCGTCGAAAAGACAATGATCGACGATGGCGAGGTCAAAGTCATGATGCGTATCCCGGCCGGCGAGCCAACCGACGACAACCAGGATCCTCAAGACCAACACATTTTGGTTTCGCTAACGGATGTCAAACAGGTCTTGCCCGAGACGGAAAAGGTCGATCCTTCGAAACTTACCGAGGAGTTGGCAGTCGCCTCCAGTATGGTCGGCCGCAACGTGATCGGCAATGTGACCGGCACAGATGGCGAGGCCGGCCAACTCGGCGGCTTGGTGCAGTACGCTTACATCGAAGATGGCCAAACCATGCTCGCCGTCCAACCGCCGAACTCGGAGGATAACGAAAACCCGAGCCTGTACGCTCTCGCCTTGAGCGAGGTCACGAATGTGTACGGATATGACACCGGAACTTCAAACGATGATACCTGAAGTAGTTCCGACAACACCGACGATAACACCCCCAATAAAATATAACTGATTAACGTATCATTATAGCGAATATGCTATAATTTCAATATAGAAACGTCCTTTTATCACACGCAAAAGCGGGTTTCATGGTCCCTCGAAGGCATGAAGCCAAGTTAAGAAATTTCGCCCGCAAATCAAAAACATACTCCAGACATAAGGGGATAAAACCATGGGTCTTGCCTCCGCACTAAGTACCTCCTTGACCGGCTTGACGGCCGCCGAAACGACGATCGACGTCGTGGGTAACAACCTGGCGAACTCGAACACGGTCGGGTTCAAATCTTCGGAAGCGATCTTCGCTACCCAGTTCCTTCAAACCCAGAGCCTCGGTTCGAAACCGACCTCGACGAACGCCGGTACCAACCCGCGTCAGATCGGTTTGGGTACGATGGTCGGTGCGATTTCGACGAACTTTACCCAAGGCACGATCGAGATCAGTACGAACTCGATGAACATGGCGATCCAGAACGATGGCTTTTTCATCGTGCAAGGGAGCGGTGGTGAACACCTTTACACCCGAAACGGTATTTTCTCGCTCAGTTCGCAAAACGAATTGACCACGATCACGGGCAACCGGGTCCTCGGCTACGGCGTCGACGACGACTACAACATCGACCAAACGACCCTCGTCCCGATCACGATCAACCTCGGTGGTGACCGGGTCGCGGAAGCCACCCAGAACGTCTATCTCGAAGGAACGCTTCCTCCGGATTCGGACAACGTGGCGACCAACTCCCAGATTAGCCAGTCAGCCATACTCGGTACCCGAACCTACACTCGCCCGGACAGTACGTCCACGACCGCGTTGGAAGCACCGGTTCCCACCTTCCTCGCCCCGCCGGCCGGTGCCGGCGCCGGTGCCCTTCCGATTGGCACGACGTATTACTATCGAATGGCTTACGTGAACAACACGACCGCCACGGTCAGTTGGGCCGATGGCAGTACCTATGATTCCGAAACCTTGGGATCAAGCATTGCCAACCCGGGAAATATTTCGTTTACCGCCGACGCCATCGATCAAGCTTGCGACATCCAACTGGGCAGTATCCCGGTTGGCTATGACGAAATACATATTTATCGCACCGACAATATCGCCGATCCGAGCACGTTCCAATATATGGGTACCGAAACCGGGGCAGGCCCCCTCACCTTTACCGATGACGGGACCATCGCGCCGGGTGCCGCGATGCAACCACAAACGGGCATGACCGGTAGCTATACTTACTACGTGACTTATGTCGATCCAATGGCAGCAAGTATCGAAAGTCGGCCTTCCGAGCCGATTACGGCGACGGTCGGTGACGATGGTCGCATCGTCCTGAGCGACCTTCCGACCCCGCCCGCCGGTTCTTCCTGGCTCGACGTAGGTGGCCTATACACGATGAAACTTTACCGCAACGAGGCGGGTGGCACCAACACGTGGTATGAAGTCGCCGAACTCAGTAACGTCGATCCACTCGCTCCGCCCATCATTACCGATCGCATTACCGATGCAGTGCTTACCGGAGGGGCAACGCTCGACTTTAACGGTCCCGCCATCACGCCGACCACTCTTTTGACCGATATTGTCCGACAAACGGGAACCTCCATCTCGCCTTCTTACGAACGAATCTTCGACATTCCGGCAGGCGGGTCCGGTACCTTCACCTTCTCACCTCGAAAGGGAGGTGCCACGCTCACGGCCAAAACGTTGGCGATCGACGACACCACCACCGTTCAAGACCTCATTACGTTCATGCAAGAGGCAACGGGCATCGTGACGGCCGCGACCGATCCGACCATCCTCGACGACGCGGTAACCGGCTATTCGCCGGGCATCACCCTCGTGGGCGGGCAAATCCGGATCGTCAGCAACGTCGGTGAACATAATGCCATTACGATTAACCCGTCGTCCATGTCGCTGGCCGTGACGGGCGTCGCGGGCAACTCGGCCGTGTCGCTCCCGTTCACGACGACCTACGATGCCAACGGCACCGGCACCATGACCGACTTCATCGCGTACGACTCGCTCGGTTCTCCGTTGCAAGTTCGTCTTACCTTCGAGTTGGAAGAGTGTAACAACTCGGGTACCACGTATCGCTGGTATGCCGACTGCCCCGACAACCAACCGCAAACCGGTGTGGAAATCAACTGCGGCACCGGCCGGATCACCTTCGACGGCGAGGGTAACCTGTTCAGCGTCACGCAATCGACGGTCGTTATCAATCGAAACGACGTGCCGGCCAATACGGTCGAATTCGATCTCGACTTCAATAACATGACCGCCTTCGATACCAACGAAGCCGAAGCATCGGTGACCAGCCAGGACGGTTCCGCACCCGGTACCTTGACCAGCTTCATCGTCGGTGAAGACGGCGCGATCCGCGGCGTTTACAGTAATGGTGTTACGCGAAACCTGGGCCAGATCCGACTTGCCCGTTTCGCCAACCCCGACGGTCTGGAACAAAAGGGTGAAAACCTGTACGCCACCGGTATCAACTCCGGTGAACCGGTCCAAGGTAATCCGGGCGACCAGGGTATCGGAACGATCGTCGCCGGTGCCGTGGAACTTTCCAACACCGACATCGGTGGAAGCCTCGTCGACCTGATCCTCGCATCGACCATGTATCGCGGTAATTCGCGAGTGATCACGACGACCCAAGAGATGTTCGACGAGCTGTTGAACCTGCAGCGGTAATTTTTCGAGCTTCGGTAAAGCCGACGGCTAAAAACCCAAAGAAAATAACATGATTCGCTTGACACGACTCGACGGCACGAAATTTGTCCTCAACGCGGACTTGATTTGTTACGTCGAGACGCTGCCCGACACGTACGTGACATTGACAACCGGAGAACGGGTGACCGTTCAAGAGTCGTCCGATGAGGTCGTCCGTCGGGCGGTAGCCTATCAACAAGCGAAAAACCTGATCCCCTCCGCGGGAAACACCTCGTAACGGACTTCGAAGTAAACCTCCCGAAAATGCCCTAGACAAAAAGAAATATGGATATTTCCACCATCATCGGCATGATTTTTGGCTCCGTCCTGATCATACTCTCCATTTTGCTCGCGGAAGGATCCGACCTGATGGGCTTCTGGAGCACCTCCTCCGTTATCGTCGTAATCGGCGGCGCTATCGCCGCCTTGATGATCTGCTTCCCGCTGAAAACGGTTCTAGGATCATTCGGGGTTATCAAAAATGTGATCTTCAATAAACAAG
>JASFHG010000402.1:0-4314 GCA_050123355.1 Planctomycetia bacterium | reverse complement strand
CGGCTAAAACTCTGAAAAACACGTTAGCACCTACAAAAATATGTCCTTTGAACAGCTTCGGCATCAGCCTTTTTCGGAACTCGAGCGGCCGCGCGAATTGATTGTGGCGTGTCCTCCGATGCGCAGCAATATCAACCTCTCGCGGATCGCCCGGGCCGCCGGCTGCTGCGGGGTGACAACGATGATCTGCTGCGGCAACGCGAAGCTCCACGGGAAAATCGCTCGCGACGCGGCCGAAACGCTCGAAATCAAGGTCCACCGCTCGCTCGGCCCGGTCCTCAAACGGTTCGCGGAGGACGGCTACCGGCTGGTCGGGCTCGAGCAGACGACCGACTCGCACTCGCTGTTCACCTACCAATTCCCCCGGCGGACGGTCCTGGTCATCGGCAACGAGCGACTCGGCATCGAGCCGGAGATCCTCAAAATGCTCGACGAAACGGTCGAAATCCCTGTCTACGGCAAGCCTTACAGCCACAACGCGGCGACCGCCACGGTGATGGCCCTCTATGAATATTGTCGCCAATTTCCGTCAGGGTAGCCTTCACAGACCCACCCGAACCGGGTATATTATTGATATATTTGCATATAGTTATAGGGTTAACCAAGGGATTCTCTGATGAACATCCAATTTCTCGGTGCCGCAAAGCAAGTAACCGGTTCACAATATTGCATCTCGCACGAGGGGAAAACCCTCATGATCGACTGCGGAATGTACCAGGAACGTCCCTATTTGGAGCGGAACTGGTCGCCGTTCGTCATACCGCCGAAGGAAATCGACGCGGTTCTGATCACCCACGCCCACCTGGACCACTGCGGGCTGCTCCCGAAGTTGGTACACGACGGGTTCAACGGCCCGATTTTTACGACGGCCGCCTCGGATCAGTTGATCGAGATCGTCCTCCGCGACTCGGCCAAGATTCAAGCGGAAGATGTGAAGTTCAAATTGAAGCGACACCGCAAGGAAGGCCGCACCGGTCCGCATCCGATCGAGCCTCTGTATACCAGTGAAGATGTCGACAAAACCATCCCGATGATCGAAGACGTCCGATACAGCCGCCCGTTCGTCCCCGCGCCGGGCCTGGTCGCCACCTTCCACGACGCCGGCCACATCCTCGGATCGGCGATGATCGACATCCGGCTCGAATCGAAAACCCATCCGAAACGGGTCATCTTCTCCGGCGACGTAGGGCAGGGGAACACACCGATCGTCCGCGACCCGTCGATCTTCAAAGAAGCCGACTATATCGTCATGGAATCGACCTACGGCGACCGCGACCATCAGCCGGAAGACAATCCCGAAGACACCGCCGCACAGTTGGCCCGCTACATCTCGGAAACCGTCAAGCGTGACGGGAGCGTGATCATCCCGACGTTCGCCATCGAGCGTGCCCAGGAATTGATCTATCAAATCGGACGCCTGATCACCAAGGGCCTGATCCCGGAGATACCTGTCTTTTTGGACAGTCCGATGGCCGGAAAGGTAACCCGCGTCTTCCGAAAACATCGGAACCTGTTCGACGAAGATGCCTGGAAACGGATCAACGAAGGCGACTCGCCGCTGACGTTCCCCGGGCTGAAGATTACCGAATCGCCGCAGGAATCGAAAGACCTCAACCACCTCGACACCCCGGCGATCATCATGTCGACGTCCGGCATGTGCACGGCCGGTCGTATCAAGCACCACCTGAAGCATCACATCTCGCGGCCCGAGGACCTGATCCTCTTCGTCGGCTATCAGGCATCCGGAACGCTCGGCCGCCACATTCTCAACGGTGCCAAAGAGGTCCGGATCCACGGTCGTCATCACCCGGTTCGAGCCCAGGTCGCCCAGGTCCACGGTTTCTCGGGCCACGCCGACCGGGGACAACTGATGGACTGGCTCTCCCACTTCCAGACCGCCCCGAAACGGATCTTTCTCACCCACGGCGACGGCGAATCGGCCGAGAGCCTGGCCAACGACATTCGCCAAAAACACGGCTGGAACGTCCACATCCCGGTCTATAAAGAGATCGTCAAGCTGGAAGAGTAGTAGCTTTTACGAACGTCGCACAAGTGCGACGGCTATTGATTGTAAGATATTTAAAGTTACAAGCGGTTTAACTTTTTTTCCTGAAAAACCGGCCTTCCGTTGGTCGGCCTCGTAACTTTGAATACCTGAGAGTCTATAACACTTGATAAGTTACCCACTTCACTCGTGAAGCGTTTCTATCACACGAACGCAACGCCAACTTATCAGTGCGAGTGACTACCGCTTGAAAGAACCGCGTCGACCGCCATGGCCGCTTGCTCTTCTTCGGAAGGACCGGCAAGATCCGCTTCGAGCTGATACCGATCCTCCAGACTTTGCTTCGGCATGGACATGCGCAAGATCGGCGCGAATTCAGAGAACTGATGATCCACACTCTTAAGCAGTTCGGGAATATCCGGCGCGGAGCGAGGACGATGCTTCTCGTAGTACTTCTCGAACATCTTGTACTCGGGCCACTTGTTCGAATCGCAGGCGGGCAAGAGGGCCGAAAGAGCCACCGAAAAACACTCCGGCTCGCTGTCGGCTTGGGCCGCCCATTTGCCGATCTCGGTGTGGGCCGTCACCAGCGAAACAAAATCGTTGGGCAATTCCCATTGCTTCGCAACCACCCCGGCCGCGACGCCATGGTTCCAACCGAACGCATGTTCCTCGAGCACCGAAAGACGTATCTGACGGTCCATCTCTTTCCGTCGAGTCTCCAGCAACACCTCGTACGCCTTGGGCAACTTGCTCACGAGGAAAGGGACCGCCATGTCTTGCAACAACGCCCCGGCAAAAGGACTCTCGGCGTCTTTCATGCCCATCGCCTTGCTGATCGAACGGGCAAAAAGTGCTCGACGAAGCGAGTCCTGCCAAAGAAGTCGCAGGTCAAATCCACCCTGCTTGGGATTCGGCATCACGTTGTAAACCGCGCTGTAAAGAACGAAGTTTTTGATCGCGCGAATGCCGACCAGCGTGATCGCCTGGCGAGTACTGAGAATCTCCGACCGGAACCCGAAATAGGACGAATTCACATAACGAAGCACCTGGGCCGTCAAACCGGGATCCAACTCGATGATGTCCGCATACTCGGCCGGGCCCGCGTTGGGGTCGCGAGATAAATTCAAAAGCGCAACTGCCACCTGAGGCATTGCCGGCAAGTTCTGAGTCCCCAGTGTCTGCTCGAGGTCAACGTCGCCAAAGATTCGACTCATAGTCTTTTTCCTTATAAAACATACAATCGTCACCGCCGCGGTTTGGAGTCGTTACGACACGGGCCACCCAAAAACGCGGCCAATGTCGTAATATCTCGTAAAAAACCTACGGCGAGACTCTGTTTCTTTCTCCCGAATTCTAGCTTATTTTTCAGGGGGGGTGCAAAAACTTTTCCGAAACCAGATGAAATTTTATGCTCCGTACGGGGGTGTCGCTTATTATTTCCTCACCAAAATCAAATCGGAAAAGGACCCCCGACCGGCCCGATCGCGAATCGAAACCAAAAATCGGGGGGGTTATGACACCAAAAACACGTCTTCTCATCTTGGGGGTACATACTGAACAGGTGGTCACGGGGGATTTTTCATCGAAAAAGGTACTACACCAAAAAACCTATCAAAAAACTACTCTTTATAGTGAGTTTCGACTGAAAATTACCTGTAAAATTGAACAGCATTCTTTTTAACGACCGACCCCCACTATTTGCTTGCTTTTGGAAAAGATTTTGTTACACTCGACAGTAGGTTTTTGGGTAAGTGCCGGTAAAAACCACTTGCCAGATATAAAACCAAGGTTTTCAAAAGCTTACCATTGGGGAGGCCGAAACGGTCACGATTGCCTTCGTTTTATTGAGGTCTGCATTGCTAATGAACCGTTCTGCGGTCACAAATCCAGCAAACCCGGCTGGGATAGCCGTGTTTGCGACTGCATAACGATCATTGAATACATCGGATCCAATAAACAGGCGGTCATTAGAGTAGGTAAATGAATACCACACACGCGCCACCGGAAGGCCGTTATACGGAAACCACTTTTCTCTAAGACTTTTAGGCATTTTCAACCTATCGCCACTCCCACCGGCCAGGCTTTTCTTCCTATAAAATCAGGAAGGAAAACAACACTTTTTTGCCGGCGCAAGACCATTCCCTCGGGACATGAATCGATCTTGCATGCAAATATCAAAAGTTTTATAAGGACTCTGAAGAAGCTGGTAGTTTCTCGGGCTTGAAGGCAGGAAGATGCTTTTACAGCCGTGATTCTACATTCCATGAAGATGGACACCCTTATTTGTAATGAAGGTGCAAGCGCCG
>JASFHG010000401.1:0-4317 GCA_050123355.1 Planctomycetia bacterium | reverse complement strand
CGACCGCTAAACGGCTTGTAAAAACCCTCTCTTTCTCTCTTTTATGGCTTGTGTTTCGCCTGAGATTCTGTTAAAATTATTGGTGGAAATTCTGCTTTCCGGAAGGCAATTACTTTCTCATCTTACGGAACAAAAAGGAGGAGAGTATATGAGAGGCTCGTGTTGTAGCTGGCGTTCTTGGTGGACGGTGCTCGTCCTTCTTTTATTTACTCCCACCCTCGGCTGGGCAGTGGAGTGGACCTTGAAATCAGAAGAGGATGCGTCTGCCCCGGCGGGGCAGTCGTGTTTCACGCTGCTGAATGCGAAAGAGATCCCGGCGGGTGCCTCGGCCGAAGTGCGACTGGCGACCGCTCGGGTCAAGGTGAATGCCGAGTGGAAGACGCCTGCGGACGTGGTTGCCCAGCTCGGCAAGACCATCGGTGTGCCGGTCGTGTGGACGTTTGATGTCGGCAAGCATAAAGAGTGGGGCGACTCGGACGAGCAGCGGTTCGGCGGCACGATTCGCGATGTTTCGGCGCGAGGCTATTTGGACTATCTGTTTTTCGATAGGGACTTTGGTCAAAAGTTCTTCTGGTCGATTTCCAAAGGAAGACTGGTCGTTTCCAAGGGAATTTCTGCGGAGCAGATGGAACGCAAGGTCTATGATGTCACGAAGTTTCTCACCCCACGGAAACAAGGCCTGGGTTCCAATGCCGACATGGATGATCTGGTCAAAGTGATTAAAAGGGTCGTGACGCCCGAGGGTTGGAGTGAGGTTGACGATTCCGGGACGATTTCCTCGATGGAGCTGTCCGGGGCACAGGTGCTGATAGTGCGAAATGGTCGAGAGGCTCAGGAACAGGTCGCGGCCATGCTCGCGGTGTTCCGGCAAATGCTCGATCGGAAGCAGCCGGGCATGTGTCGTCTTCTCAACGAGTCGGTAAGCAAGCGATTTTACAAGGCGATGGATCAAAAGGTGACGCTCGACATGGAGGAAGTCCCACCCGACCCATACTATTATTGCTCTAAGCCTCATCCTACCGAGACGCTCGGCAAGAAAAAGGTTCAGATCAATCGGGCCATCGCGTCGATCGAGGAGCAAATCTCCATGCCGCTGGCCATCGATCGAAAGATTTTTGAAGAACTGTCGCACAGCGATGGTCTACCAGGCTACCGATGCAAGGATCTTTCGTTGCGCACGGTCCGGGACGAACTGTTCGGCAAGATCGATTTTGTCTTCGTGCCCGCCTGCGACATGATCTTGCTGATGGGTCGGGAGAAGGCCAAGTGTTGGACCGATACCGCGATCTTCGACGTCACGGATCTTTTGACCTCCTCGGAATACCCGGGCTACGATTACGAGAGCTTTATCAAGATGATTAAAGAAACGGTGGCGTACGAGACGTGGACGGATGTCGGCGGTGTCGGTACGATCACTCCTTTGGCTTTGCACGGGCGGGCGTTTGTCATCGTGCATCAAACCGAGAAGGTCATAAAAAAGATGGAGTGGCTTTTGGAGGGCTTACGAGTGATCCAAAAGGGGAAGGTGACCCATTACCCGCCGGTGCCTAAGGAGGATCGCGAGCTCCTAAAAAAACTGAAGAAAAAGATCGACTGGTGTGTCGAACAAGGGACGACCATCGACGGTTTCCTTACGGAGCTTAATCGCAAGCATGGAATCAACTGTTGGGTAGATCAAATGGCCATCGAGCGTTGGGGGGACGGACTTACCCTTGACTCCCCGCTGAAAACGCCGCTTTACGTGAAGGATTGCTCGATCGAGATGGCGCTGGACCTGTTGCTTAACCCGATGGGATTGGAGTGGTGTGTCCGGGAGGGGCGGCTTGTTGTTTCCTACTGGAAAGCGATGAGTTCTCATACGCTTTTCACGGAAATTTACGAAGTGAGTGATTTGACAACCCGTTTCGACACGCAAGGAAATCGGTACTGTGATTTTGATTCGATAATAGATGATTCTATGCTGGAGACTTCACTCGTAGATTTGATCAGGTGCATCATCAGCCCGTATAATTGGTCCGAAGTGGCAGGTGCCGGGACCATTGGTAAATTTTGTTTTGGCGATCGCAACGTTTTGGTAATATGTCAGATGAAGAGAGAGCACAAGGAAATTGCCGATTTTTTCGCCGAACTGCGTGCCACCTTGCCCAAAGATCCGGCCAAACGTGTTGCGTCGGTGCGTCCTTGTCCGTTCTTTCCCTGGTTTCCGAGGTGTGGGCAGGGTATATTAAAGGATCCACCGGAGGAGAAGCTTCCTGAAAATCTGCCGCCGGCCTATCCATGCCTGTCGAGGTCGCTCGTCGAGGCGAACAACGCGTTTGCGCTCAAGCTTTATGCCCAACTGGCCAAGGCACAAGACAAAAAACGAGGTGACGGGTCGGCGGTAAAGAGTTTCAGCTTTTCCCCCTATAGCGTCGCGTCCCTGATGCAAGCGATCACTGCCGGCACGCGAGGTCAGACCGAGAAAGAGCTTCGGCAGGCCCTCTGCTTGGCTCCCCTCCCGGGCGACGGGTTGCACTATGAGCACGGCTCACTTTTTGCCGCCCAAGTCTGCGATCCGTTCTGGTATTATTTGCCGGAAACAAGCGAAGATGCCTCAAAGGATACGATTGCCCAAGTTACTTCCAAGGACTTGGAGCGAGTTCCTCGATCGCTCCAACCGGACATAGCGACCCGACTCTGGATTCAAAAAAGTGGTAAGCCGTCGATTCAGCCGAAATTCCAGAAGTTTCTCGATACGTGTTACTTCTTTGGGGTCGAAGAGGTTGATTTCCGCAGCCGCGACGACAGCACGAAGCGGATCAATCAGTGGGTCGACAAAAAGAGCAAGCAAGCGTTTTCCGAGATGGTTTCGCCCGGTGATATAACGGCCTCGACCCGACTGGTCGGAGTCGATGGGGTGTTTTATCAAGGATGTTGGAAAGCCCCGTTCAAGAAGAGTGATACCCGTCTGAAACCATTCTACGATTCCGGCGGAAAGCTGCTCGGCAATGTGCCGATGATGTCGAGGGAGAGTAAGGGGTGCCTCTTCGGTAAATTAGGAGACGTATCCGTGTTTCGTACATGTCTTTTTGGGGATAACGTTTTTGTCGCTTTACTTCCTCCGCCGGGGAAGGAAGGGTTCGAGAAGTTGGAAGCTTCGCTCTCTCTCAACTTTCTGCGTAGATGTATTAGGTCGGTTCGGTGGAATGGATGGGGGCTTGTCGAGCTGCCGAAGCTGGATCTGAAGAGCGATTTCTCGTTGATCGAGCCGATGAAGCAGCTCGGCGTAAAATCCCTGTTCGATCGCACGTCGGCCGATCTCTCGGACATGGTTTCTCCGAAGAGCGATTTGAAGAAACAACGGCTCGCGATGGATCTTTTGTGTCACAAGACCTGGCTTTATATCGATGAAGGTGAGATCTTGGACGAGAGAGTCGCGAAGCAAGTCAACCAACAAAGCGAGGGCGAAACTCCTCCGCAAGAAGTCCCGGCGTTCATTGCGAACCGCCCGTTCGTGTTCCTCGTGATCGATGGGGAAACCTCCAGTATCCTTATGTTTGGCCGCTATATGGGCCCGGAACAAGGTAAAAATAAAGAGCAAGCCACGGTGGCCACAAAACCATAAAAGAGTAGACCGAGAAAGGTAACGATGATATGAACGTTTATAGAAAAAAGTGGAGCTGGTTGACGGTTCTCGTCATTCTTTCACTTACTCCCACACTCGGCAGGGCAGGGGAGGGGGGCTCGAAAACAACGAAAGAAGTGAAAGCCCCGGCGGAGGAGTCCGGTTTTACGTTGTTGAACGCGAAGGAAATTCCGGCGGGTGCCTCGGCCGAAGTGCGACTGGCGACGGCTCGGGTCAAGGTGGATGTCGAGGAGAAGGCTTTCGCGGACGAGGTGATTCCCCAGCTTGGCGACGCCATCGGCGTGCCGGTCATATTGACGTTTGATATCGATGAACACAAAGTATGGATCGATTCGGACAAGCAACAGTTTGACGGCACGGTTTGCGATGTCTCGGCACGCGGCTATCTGGACTATCTCTTTTACGTAATGAATTTGAATGACAAGTTTTACTGGTCCATCCGCGACGGGAAGCTGGTTATTCATCATGGTGATCCTGACGAATATGTGGTGCGCAAGGTCTATGATGTTACCAAATTTTTTGCTTCGCCCAAGCAAGGCAACCCGGTTGTGGACTTTGATGGTCTTATTGAGTTGATTCAAGCGACCATAAAACCGGAGAGTTGGAGCGAGCTGGGCGGTGTCGGCTCGATCGCCTCGGCGGAGCTGGCGGGGGCGCAGGTGTTGGTGGTGCGGCAACGTCCGGATGTGCAA
>JASFHG010000400.1:0-4328 GCA_050123355.1 Planctomycetia bacterium | reverse complement strand
AACCGTGCCCGCATTAGTTCGTAATAACCGGTAGTGCAAATCGTTCTTGTTTTTGACCGTTTCACTACAAGCAAGCGATTTTGTGCTACTTGCGCACAAGCTCAAATTATCTTGCCGGCACTATAACGCCACGAAAACGCGACGAACGATGTTCGTCGGCTAAACTTGCAATGAAATATCAAAATGGCTAGAGGGCGTTTCAAAACCTGCTTTGAAGACGAAAGCGAGGATTTTTGTTTTGCCGGCAAGGAGCAAAATCGCAGGCATATTGGGCGATATGGCGAGATTTTGCGACGAAGTCCGGTAAACAAAAAGACCGCTTGTAGTCCAAATTGAGGTTTTGAAATGTCCTCTAACTACTCTGCTCTTTTCTTCGCTATTATGTATTCAACGGCCCATGCCACCAGACCGAGCAGCATGATGCCGTAGCCACAGGCGGCGATCACCGGGTCATAACAAATCGTCTCATAGAGCAAAAAGCCGCAAACGATAATAAAGATGAGCATCGGGAACGGATAGAAGGTCGCCCGATAGGGTCGCGGCAGGCCGGGCTCTCGGAACCGGAGCACGATCACGGCCAGGCTCGTCGCACAGAAGAACAGATAAAGCACCGGACTGGTCAGGATGATCGTTTTGATGGGTGAACCGAGACAGAAAATCAGAACACACGCAATCAACCCTTGCACCATCAGTGCATTGACTGGCGTCCGTCGCTTGGTTTGAACTATCTTTAAAGGGCTGAAAGTCTTGTGCTCCTGACCGAGTGCGAACGAGACTCTCGCGCCGGCAAAGACCATCCCGCTGACCGCACCCATCGCCGAAATACAAATAAACGCCGCGATCAATCGCGTTCCGACCACCGGAAACAGCGTTCCAACCACGTCGGTCGCGACCGCTTTACTTTGCGTGATACCAACGAAACCGAGCGAGTACCAAATCCCCAAAACCAACAACAGATAGAGCAGCGTCACCAACCCGATCCCCAGAACAAGCGATCGGACCAGGTTTCGCTTCGGATTTTTCACTTCGGCCGCGACATAGGCCACTTCGTTCCAACCCCCGAAACATAAAAGCACGAAAAGCATCGCGATCGCCGGAGGTGGGACATCTTTCATCGGCTCTTGAACCGCCGTTGCCGTACCGCCATGTATCACCGGCGCAACAAACGCAACGACGACAATCAAAATCAGTCCGAATATTTTGACCACACTCAAAACGTTGTTGGTCCACTTCCCTTCTCGAACGCCGACGATATGAACCACCGTGAGCAAGGCCACGATCCCGGCCGCGAAAATCTTCGTCGTGTACGGCTCCAAGTTCGTTCCGTGGAAGGGCTGGAAAATCTCGTAGAGGTATCTGGCAAAGACAAACGCCATGATCGCGATGTCGCCCGGCCGCACAACGAGCGTCAATATCCACCCAAAAAGAAACCCGGCCCAGGATCCGTACGCCCGATTGAGATAGACATAATCGCCGCCACTTTCCGGCATCGCCGAGGAGAGCTCCGCATAGCCGAGCGCTCCGCAGAGCGAGAAGAAACCACCGACCACCCAAATCCCCAACAGCCACGTCAGGTCGGGACACCAACCGGGAGACCCTTGGGCAATGTTCGGCAGAAACTCATAGATCCCGACGCCGATCGTCACGCTCACGATCAGGCAAATGGAATCGAAAAGCGAGAGCTGGCGGGTGAGTTTCATGTTCATTGAGAGCCTATCCGAAAACCGGGACTGGCTCCCCTTTTCCAGGTGCCTGTCCCGGTTTTCGGATAGGCTCTAAGTGTGCCACTTATGCCGGACCTCCATACTCTAAAGGTAGGGTATGTTTCCGAAAAGACAAATATTTGGGTCGACTTTTCAAAAAAGTTGGCAATACGCTTTTCATTACCACTCCATAAGCTCTTGCCACCAAATATTTTGCGGTCAATATGGCTTTTCGCCGGCCGGTGAATTGGTCCAACCGCTTTTGCAGCAAGAAAATGAGGATAATTTCAGCCCAAACAGAAACAATAACTCGCCCGGAATGGCGATGACTGGGTAACGAGACAAACGGGAACGCAACTAGTTATTGCCTGCGGTAAAAGCCCGTCGCACGCGACGGGGCTAACAAGTGCCATCAAAATCCCGTAGGGTGCGTCGGGACGCACCTTTTAAAAGACGTTTTCTCTCTACCGATTCTCAAGGAATCATCGGCGAACTGGAAGTCTTGCAAAACGACTTGCTTGCGCGACTCGACGATCTCAATCAACGTGTCGAGACAGTCATCCAGGAGTGGACGACCGAGCGAAAGACAGAAAAAGAGGCCGGGCCGGTAGCCGACGAGGACCATAAGGCGATGTAGCCTTATACCTTTACCTTATTCTATTTTTCTTTGTCAGCCGCTTCTCCTTTTTGGATGATCTTGGGGTTGTCAAAGTCGAAATGAATTGTACCGTCGGGGCGTTTGGAGGCACGGGGGAGTTTGACGGGAATTTTGGCAAGAGCTTCTCGGCATTTGGCGAGATCTTTTGCTATCTGTTCGGCTTCTTTTTCTGCCAAGAGGGCTTTTTGAGCCTTATTCTTGATCAGGCGATTGGCTATTGCTTTTGCTATCTGATCGGCATCCTTTTCTGTCGAAAGGGCTTTTGGATTCTTATCAACCTGGCGAAGGACTTTTGCTTCCAATTCCAGCATCTGCTGAGCTGCCCATGGCCTGGACATACCTCGATATTCAATGCTACGACAGCTTCTTTTCGCGGTGGGAAAAATGAACAAAGCGTTGTTATATTCGCCTTTCTCATAGGCACGTCGCGCATCATACCAGGACCAAGCAAATAAACCATCATCAGGTTTAGGACGCTCTTCTTCTAAAAACTGTTTCCTAAGTTCCGCGAACATTTTATCGGCTTCGTCTTTTTTGCCTTCACGATAGTAATCTTCCGCTAAAACCGATCTCGCATGATACTCTTCCCAAACAAAACGTTGTTTCCTCGTCCCTTCTTCGTGGAAGTATTTGATGATTTTTAAAAGTCCCTTACGACGGCTTTGGGGAGGGAGGTTATTCGCTTGTTCGTAACGACAAAGGGCCGCAAGATCACGAAAATACTGAGGGCTATCGACAAGCCCAAGCATTTTATCGTAGTTGATGGCTTCTTTGGCCAGAGAGACTGCTGTTGCGGGATCATTTGCATAAGCAAAGCATCTGGCAAGGTTCATTGTGTTTGCACTTAGGTCATATTCGGGAAGTTTTCCGGCAAGGTTCGGGTCGATCAGGTATGCTACATGATCTCGAACGAGCTTGTCCACTTCCTCAGGCGTAGGAGATATTGATCTCAAAAGGTCATCTACTTTTTGACGGAGCGAATCCGCATGAGTATGTGATTGACAAAATTGAGTTTTATCCTTTTGGGGCCAATTACTCGCCTTTTCTAGACATTTTAATTCATGCACTAGTAGTTTCGTTAAAGGGTCATCGGCCCCATACAGTTGAAGCGAATCTTTAGCGTTCTTTTTTGCAAGTAAGTAGCTAGCGTTAAAATCTCCATGAATGATTGCGCGATGACAAAGACCCCAGTAACTCAGTAAATCCCCGTAATTTTTGCTAGCCGGTCTTGGGTCAACTGGTTCTTCGGGAGGAGTCTGGGCGGCAATGATTTCTTGCGGGAGCAAGAGAAGGATCAATAGCAGTACAATATTTTTTATGGAGATTTTAGTGCGTATCTTTTCAAAAAACGCGCATAAAGATATGGTTTTGCTCATTTGTGGTATCCTTGTTCGTGCAATATTTTTCATTTGCTACTTGGTGTCGCTTTTGTGTGCTGGCGGTTCATGGCTTGGCTGGGAATTATCCTTGTTTTCGTTTTCTTGCGGCGAAACTTCTTGAGCGGCCTTATCGGGCGATTGTTTTGCCTTGGCCGTTTCTTTTTCCTTAGATGCCTGTTTTTCCTTCATGCGTTTTTCTGCCGCTGCGGCGAAGGCGGTAACCGTTTTCTTGTCCTCTTCGCTCAGACGATTGGCAATCTTGTCTCCGGTGTTCAATCCCCAGAGAAGATGCGAATGTCTTACGGCTTGGTAATAAAAATATCTTCCACAGTAGCCTGGACACCGCACTAACTTATCTGGATCATACGGATCTTCACTCATTTTTCCTTTGTAATATGGGGGGGGAGGCGGTTCGGGGCCAACCGCTTCGCCCACGGTGAAATCACCACCCAGCAATAGGTCTTTCATGGCGGAATTGATTTCACTTTCTTCGTTTCCGATACATTCCAACAATTCTTTCACAACCATCCGCTTGTCATTAATTTTCGGTACCCAAGAAAACATCCGCCCCATACCATCAGGAAAGTA
>JASFHG010000399.1:0-4335 GCA_050123355.1 Planctomycetia bacterium | reverse complement strand
CCGATCCTCAAAGGCCCCACCGCGACACCCTATTACCAGAAGTCCCTCGACAAACTTCACAAAGTAACGGGCGAGTAGCGTCTACCGAAAACACGAATCTTTAACATCACCAAGCCGAAATTGGGACGTTAGTCCCTATTTCGGATCCAAAATAGGGCACGCTTCGCGGCCTAATTTCGGCTTGGCGTAAGAACATCCTTCTCACCTCCCCGCATCCTTCTTATTTTACCACCACCATAAATTGGCCTTGATCTCCGCGGCATCTCTCGCTACAAGTCTGATCCCTATAAATAGATCGCAGGGATATATCCTGCAATTTTTGACAGATTTACCAAAAACTATCGCGCCCATTTTCCTATTAAGGAGACGGCTCATGCGTCGCTTTACCCTTACCTTATGCGTTTTAGCCTTCGCCGGTTTGGCGATCGTTGCGGAAGCTATTGCCGAGAATAACCAAGCATTCCCCTATACCACCTACGTCTTGGAAAACGGCTCCTACGTCCGAAGCGGACCGGGCAAGGCCTACTATCCGACCGAACGACTCAAGGCGGGCGACGCCGTCGAGGTCTATCGCCACGACCCGGGCGGATGGCTCGCGATTCGACCGACCTCCAACAGCTTCACGTGGGTTCGCTCCCGCTACCTCCGCTCGCTCGGAGACGGTCTGGCCGAAGTGACCGGATCGAAAGTCGCCGCGCGGATGGGCAGCCACTTAAAAAACACGAAGGATGTCGTCCAAGTCCGGCTCCATAAAGGGGAAACGGTCGAACTACTCGATACGAAATCGCTCGACGGCACCGAGCCGGGAGCATGGATCAAAATCCGTCCACCCTCGGGCGAGTTCCGCTGGATCCACAGCAGCCTGGTCCATCGCCAGTCGAACGAGTCGGGCCTCCGCCGCCCTCACCGAAGTATCCCGCGAACACCTACCCGCTCCGAGCAACCTACGCCGTCAACCCCTCGGCCCACAACGGTGTCACAATACGACAAACGACCGATGCATTTCGCCCACGACCAGCGTCCTCAGCCGACCTACCCAGCGCCATCTCGCGGCAATACTCCGCGTGAGAACGGGCCGTTAGGAAACGGCTGGGATTTTGAAGAAGCGATCGCCGAGCTGGAACTCGAACTCTCGAAGATGGTCGCCTCCGAGCCGACATCCTGGTCGTTCGATCAGATCGCCTCGGACGCCGAGGCCCTGGCCCCATATAGCCAGACCGCCTTGGAGCGTGGCCGCATTCAAGAGATGCTCAACAAAATCAATCGCTTTGAAGAACTCCAAACGCGAAAGACTCGATTTGACCAGATGATCGCTCAACAAGAACGGCGACATCAGCAGCTCGCGGCGCAAAGAAACAACCTCTATCGGACCGCCAACGCGGGCCAACCCAACACACAACGCCCCGGAGCCCCACTACTCGCCATGCTTTCCGGAGACAAGCGTTTCGACGGAACGGGAGTCCTTAAACGGGTCAAGCCGATCCAAAAGGGTGCGCCCAACTACGCACTGATCGACAACACGGGCAAGATCCGTTGTTACGTCACCCCGGGCCCCGACGTCTCGCTGAAATATTACGAAAACCGTCGCGTCGGCGTGTCCGGCAGCCGCGGCCTCATCCGCAGCAACAACGCAAGACACGTCATGGTCCAACGGGTTCAACTGCTACGATAAAAAAAGCCGCTGAACGTTCGCCCAGCGGCTATTCTTACATTATCTCGATTACATTCTCAAGCCGCAATTGGGCTGCGAAGCGTGCCCTATTTCGGATCTCCGACGTGCCAAAAGCGACGAGCAAGCTCGACGGCTAACTTGCGTTTACTTCTCTTTACTTCGACGCAACCGGGTCGGCATTGGTCCGTTCGACGAGCCGGGCAAGCATGTCGTGTGCCGCGCCGCTTTCAATCGTCTCGCGAGCAATATTGGCACACTGGCCGATCGAGCTGTCTCGACCGGCGGTCCAGAGCGCGGCAGCCGCGTTGGCGATCACGATATCCGTCGCCGGGCCAGGTTTGCCTTGCAATACGCTGCGAATCTTCGCGGCACTTTGTTTCGGGCTTTCCACACGAATTTCTTCGAGCTTGATCTTCTGCAGCCCGAAATCTTCCGGATGCCATTGAAACCGTCGCTGATTCTCGCCGGCAATCTCGACCGCTTCGGTCGCCGCACCGAGCGTGACCTCGTCGATCCCATCCAGCCCATGCACGACAATCGCGCGATGCGTACCGAGCTTGATGAGCGCTTCGGCCATTTTTTCGAGCAACGATTCCTTGGAAACTCCAAGCAATTGAAGCTGGGCATTGGCCGGGTTGGCCAGCGGTCCGAGGATATTGAAAATGGTCGGCGTCCCCAACTTTCGACGGATCGGGGCAACATGCCTCATCGCCGGATGCAAAATGGGCGCGAAACAGAAACAAAGCCCGATCTCGTTCAAACACGCTTCCACCACTTCGACATCGGCCTCGATATTTACGCCCAACTCTTTGAGCACATCGGCCGACCCGCTCCGACTGGTCGCTGCGATACTGCCATGCTTCGCCACCGGCACTCCGGCACCAGCCGTCACGATCGAAGCGGCCGTCGAAATATTAAAAGTCAAGGAACCATCGCCACCGGTCCCGACAACGTCCAGGACACCCGTGCGTTCGGTTCGAATCGGCGTCATATGTCGGCGCATCGCCTGAGCGGCACCAACCAATTCGTCGACGGTCTCTCCTTTACGCTGCAATCCAACAAGCAATCGAGCTACCTGGTCTTCTGTCGACTTGCCATCCATGATGACACCAACTGCCTCAGCCATCTGTTCTACGGAAAGATTCTGTCCGGATTCGATTTGGTCAAGGGTTGGTTCAAGCATAATTCTTTCTCACCTAGGGTTCTTGTTATCGGGCCACTGCTTCACCAATGACCGGTTTCCTATCAACAGGTTTCTGTTACTCTTTTTCCAATATTTTTGTTTTTTCAGGACAAACAGGCGCAAAGATCACCTTCACAATGCGGTCGCAGTTGCAAACCAAAAGTGATCGACCTCCTAGCGGGAGGCGCTCTTCCTGCTTTCCCGGCTGAAAATGGCCAATGTTCCGTCTCAGCGTTGCCGGAATTCGTGCCCTCGTCCGTTCGAAAAAACCTGCCACACTTCCCACAAGGGACGGGCGGTATAATAATTATCCAGGTTGGACGGTAGTAAAAAGACCGCGCCTCGGTCTTACTTCGAGACGCGAAAGATCGTTATGCTTGTTCCAACAGGAGCCGGAAATCGATAATCTACACCAAAGTCAGTTAGCAAACCTAAGCCGGTTCAATAGGTGTTACGCGTCCGAATACGGCTCGTATTGTAGCAGAAAAAAGCCGATCTTGGTAGTGGGTGGGTCGTTAGAATATCACTAATGGGTGGTTTCGCCGGAAAAAACGCCCACCCAAAGAGGGGTTCGACCTCTTTTTCTGCTTGACTCTCCCCCTATTGGGTGCAATACTTTCACGCGATAGTAAAACCTTTATTATCACGGAGTTTCGTTAAAAAGCGAGAAAAGCATGCCTCGAAAAGTGGTCCTCGATGTCGATCCGGGAATTGATGATGCAATGGCAATGAGTATTGCCCTGCAGCATCCCGACCTGGAAGTAATTGCCGTAACCGCTGTAGGTGGAAACTGTCCCCCTGAACAAGCGACGCTCAACGTCCAGGCAATCATCGAACAAATGGACCCGACGCGATGGCCGCGAGTGGGAGCCGCCTCTGCGCCCGACAACGGGCTGCCGGTCGACGGTCGTTACCTTCACGGATTGGACGGACTCGGCGGCGCCGGGTTCGAGGTCGCGGAACTCCGCACCCGCCACCCCTCCGAAAAAGTGATCGCCGACGCGATCCGCTCCGCCCCGAACTCGCTGACGATCATCGCCCTGGGCCCCCTGACTAACATCGCTCGGGTGTTCCAACGCGACCCGGTCCTCTCCTCACAAGTTGGCCGGATCATCATGATGGGCGGATCGATCAACGGCCGCGGAAACATCACACCGGCCGCCGAATTCAATATCTACTGCGATCCGGAAGCCGCTCGCTATGTCTTCCGATCCCCGTCGACCAAAACCCTCGTCCCGCTGGATGTCACAAACCAAATCGTTCTGAGCTTCGACCTGCTGAATCAGCTTCCGAATCAGGAGACGCCAAAGGGTCGACTGTTGCACCAGATCCTCCCGCCCGCCTTCCGTGCCTATCGACAACAATTCGGGCTGGAAGGGATCCACGTTCACGACACGATTGCACTGATGGCCGCTCTCTATCCGGACCTCTTTACAACCGAAGAGATGGCCGGCGACGTTGAGACGATGGGCGAGATCAC
>JASFHG010000398.1:0-4345 GCA_050123355.1 Planctomycetia bacterium | reverse complement strand
GCATCCTCGCAGATGTCGAAGGAGTCGCTCGATAAATCGATGGAAGAATTGGCCAAAATGACTAAAGAGGCTGCAGAAAAAGCCCAAAAAGATGACTGCGATTCCATGAATGATGCGGATGAAATTTGTAAAGATGGGCTCTCCGCCAGCGAATTACAAGAGTTGAGCCAATCGCTCGGCAATTGCTCGAAGGAAATGCAGGACCTGCTCGACCAACTGGACGAGTTGGAGATGCTCGATATCGAGGGGATGTGCGAAGGTTGCCGAAACCTCTCGCCTGAAGAGCTGGAAATGCTCCTCGAAGCGTTCCGCAAATGCGAAGGATGCGAGGGGATGGAAGGGGAAAACTTCGACGAGCTGCTCCGCGCGTGCCGAGGTTGCCTCAACGGCGAGCCGTGTGATTGCTTCCTGGGCTATTTCCCTTGTTCCCGACCGGGTCGAGGTGGAGTCACGCGTGGGCCCGGAGCGGCAAAGCTCAATTTCTCGGGCGAGACCGATGAGCACGGTGCCTCGTTTGAAAACAAAGTAATCACCCCCGGCGGGATCCGCAAGGACGGAAAGATGGTCGTAAAGAAAACGACACTCGTCGCTCCAAGCGGAAACGAAGCGTCCGAGAAATCAGCCGGCGGCGGACTCGGAGCCGACGGCGGTACCGGCGGTGCCCATACACGAACCATCCTCCCCACCCACCGCGGTGTCGTGCGGGAATATTTTAATCGAGAGAATAAGTAGCGCCAAACAAACTCGGCGGCTAAAAAGTTTTAACCATGTGGTAAACAACCATAAACGCCTGCCATCGACCAACTGTCGGCAGGAAAAAATCATGTGCCCGCACCAGCGCCCAACGGAAGCGGGTTTTCCAATGGTGCGATAGCACCCATTAAAACACACGGGTACAGAAGAGGAGTTTTACGTCGATGTCGTCTGACGCACAATTGATCGATCCGAAAAAACTGGAAACGGCAAGCCAACTCGCACAAGGAGTGCTCAGCGAACTCGACGCGATGCTTTTGGGCCGCCACGAACTGCACGAGATGGTGCTCGTCGGGATCCTCGCTCGCGGCCACATCTTGCTCGAAGGTCTACCGGGCGTGGGAAAAACAGCCCTAATCAGCGCCCTGGGGACGTTACTCCGGCTCGACTTCCGCCGGGTCCAGTTCACACCCGACTTGATGCCTGGCGACATCCTCGGGTCGCACATCCTGCAAACGACTGCCTCCGGCACGCGCGAGATGCAGTTCCAGCAGGGGCCCGTCTTCTGCAATATTCTATTGGCCGACGAAATCAACCGGGCCAGCCCCAAAACTCAATCGGCGATGCTCGAAGCGATGCAAGAACGGTCCGTCACGCTGATGGGTACGACCCATGAATTGCCGAAACCGTTCTTCGTGCTGGCAAGCCAAAACCCGATCGAGCTGGAAGGAACCTACCCGCTGCCGGAAGCGCAGTTAGACCGTTTTCTCTTGAAACTGTCGGTCGCGGCAGCCGACGCATCGACCATGGAAGAGATCATCACGTCGCGGCGCCACGGCCAGATGCCGATCCCCGGGCGGGCGTTCGCACGAAGTGAATTGGACGAGCTGCTCGATGCGGTTGGTCAGATCTTTCTGCCCCGTGCGGTGGCAAAATACATTTCGCGACTCGTCGCGGCAACCCACCCAGGTACCGAGGAAGCAACCGATTTGGTCAAGAGTTACGTTACCTATGGTGCTTCGCCCCGGGCAGCGATCGCGATAGCCGAGTCGGCTCGTGCATTAGCATTGATGCGAGGTCGTCCGACGGTCGGCTTTGACATGGTTCAAGCGGTAGCTCCGGCCGTTTTGAACCATCGCATCTTGTTGAACTACAAAGCCCGATTCAATCAGGTCAACTCTTACACCGTGATCGACGAGCTGCTCCGCTCGCTGGACGAAACCGAGATGGATCTCCCCGGCGACGTCGAAATCCGCGCATAATTTTTTGTAGGTACTTCCGCACTATTGGAGAACACACTCCCGTTGGGCGCTGGTACGGGCACGAAATTTTTTCCTGCCGACAGTTGGTCGATGGCAGGCGTTTGTGGTTGTTTACCACATAGGTTAAAACTTTTTAGCCGCCGAGCTTGTTCGGCGATTTTTGCAGGTGCTAACGCACCGATAGAACAACACCCTTAAACGGCGAGTCGGCTCGTCAACAAAAAAGGCAAACTACACGATGAAACGATATCTCCTTCACGCCATCCTACCGTGTATCCTCGTTTTGTTCCTGCTTGTTCCCGAACTTGCCTGGGCGGTACGGTTTGGGAAAGTGACCGTCAGCGAGGTTTCGCTTTACGAATCGCACGACGCGACACGCCGTGGTTATGCAGGCTATCTCTTCTTGGTAAGGAACGACGATAAGGTCGCACACACAATCCGGATCAAAATCCCTGCCCGGGCCTATTCCCGCTATCAAAGTGGCATCGTCTCCAACAGCCGCAGCATCGATCTCTCGGCCGGCCGCTCGGCACACGTCTGGCTCTATCAACCGGCCATAGAGATCATCGGCAGTAATGACGCCTTGGTGACAATCGACGGACAGCCCTATCCAAACAAAACCGTCGGGGTCGACTTCGGACTACACGGTTCGCTGGCAGGGGGAGGATACTACGGTCACACAGCTTATGCTACGGCACCCGTCGAAATGGAAGAACCAGGGGAAGGTAAAGCCATCAAGCCGGACGAATTTGAAAAAATGATGAAACCCGACACGAAGGCTCCCAAAACCAAAGAAGAAAAACTGGCCCGAGAAGCAGCCACGCCTGCAACCATCGGCAGCATGAGCGAGTACAAGCCGGGCCATGGATCGAGCGGCGACAACGACACCATGGCGGTCCTGGTCAGCCGAGGAATCGGCGGCAACCTGCGTGACAAGCTGAAAGAATATTTCGGCAATTGCAATATGGTGCAAAGTGCTCAAAAAACGGCCGAGTGGCCGACCAGTTGGCTCGCCTACTCCAAGTTTGAAGGAGTGATCCTGACCGACAAGGAATTTGATACACTCCACCCGGAGTCCGTCTCCGCGTTGGCCGATTATATCTCGGTCGGGGGTGCCGTTTGGGTTCGACCGGTCGACAAGAAAAAAGACCAAGCCGAGTTGACCGCCCCGATGAAAAAACTCCAGCGAGCGGCAATCAACGGAATGGGCGTCTTCTTGCGAGGAAAACGTGGCGGCAACTTCAAAAGACAGGTCGTTGCGAACCTCCAATGCATTAATGATTGCAAAAACGCCAGCGACGCAGCCAAAGCCGTTCCGGCAATCGAGCGGAGCGCAGCGCCGGTACGGCTCTTCTTGGTAATGTTGATCTTCTACGCCATCTTGATCGGCCCGGTTCTGCAGTTCATTCTCAAACGAAAACGTCGCCGGATCTGGATGCTGTGGATCATCCCCTCTACGGCAGCCGTTTTATGCATCGTCGTCTTCGTGGGTAGCTACCTTTCCGAAGGCTTCAACGGTTTCGCCAACTTCCGAAACATCACGGTCCTGGATCAGACGTCCGGTCGAGCCTCGACGATCGGCTATGCCTCATTCTATAGTCCACTGTCCGATGGTGATGGGTTACAGTTCTCCACCACCACGGTCCTTCAGCCACAATGGAACAATATGTCCTATGGATACTACCATTCGTCGGACGATACCCAATACGAAGTGGGAATCGACTGGTCCCAAAATCAACACCTGACAACCGGCTGGCTCCAGGCAAAGACGCCTATCGTCTTCCGGCTCTGGAAGGCGGAAGCCTCTCGCAACAGGCTGACTATCCGTAAAGACGCCTCAGGCAAGGTCACCGTGACCAACGCACTCGGGGCCGACGCCCAATCGCTCCATCTTTGTATGCCGGACGGGACCATGTACACGGCCGAACACCTCCCGATGGGCCAAACAACAACCCTGTCCAAAGTCGGCAAAAAACACAAAAGCCCCAACCCCACGCTCAAAAATTATTGTTTGACGCCATCCAAATGGCTCGTCAACAATGATCCAAACACGGTTCAGGTGGAGCTCAAGCCGGGCATGTATCAAGTGACGCTCGACGGCCACCCGTTCGTCAACACGGCAATCACCAACCCGGCCAAAGACCAAGGACTAACACTCGTCTTCGGGCGGTTTGAGGTAGAGAAGAAGAAATAAAAAACAGAAAATGTTAGCGGCGGGGCTTGTCCCCGCGTTTTGGGTCGTTTTTTAACGCAGAAACAACCGGCGGATAAATCCGCTGCCGCTAACATCTGATACAATAACTAACTTGATTACCCAGCAAAAAATACGATGCGAATTGAAGTAAGAAATCTTGTCCGGCACTTTGGACGCACGAGAGCAGTCGACGGAA
>JASFHG010000397.1:0-4351 GCA_050123355.1 Planctomycetia bacterium | reverse complement strand
CACGCCCGCCGCTGCGATACTTTTTCAGGCCCCAAACGTCGACGAACTTCTGTAACCGTTCGTCGTCGACGCTCGGGGCTTACCAGTTTCCCTTCGCGGCTTCCTTCAAAATCTCCAGGGATAACGAAACGGTTCCCGGATAACGAAACGGTTCCCGGACCCTTTTGGGGGGAATAGGTAGCTTGGCGTTGACTTGCAGGGTGGCTTGTTGTATAAAGTGGCATGGCTAAACCGAAGCGGATCGATCATCGCAAACCGCGAATCCTTGATGGCAAGCTCCTGCTTGAGCAACTCGACTTCACCCCGCAGCCGATCATTCTCCTGGGGTGCTCCCCAAAAGTTGATCCATATGTTATGAGAGTATCCAGAGCCCGGGAGGGCAAGGAGACTCTTGATGAAAAAACGAACGGGAAAACGGCATACACCGGAGCAGATTATTCGGAAATTGCGAGAAGCGGACACGATGCTTGCCGCAGGAAAGACCATTGGGCAAGTGTGTCAAGCCTTGGAGGTCAGCGAGCAGACATTTCACCGCTGGCGGAACCAGTATGGCGGGATGAAGGCCGAGGAGGCGAAGCGGCTTAAAGAGCTTGAGCAGCAGAACAAGCGGCTGAAGAAACTTTTGGCCGAAGCCGAGTTGGATAAGGCGATTTTAAAGGAAGCCTTGGAGGGAAATTACTAAGCCCGGCGCGGCGGCGACAGATGGTCGAGCACGTTCAAAAAAAGATGGACGTGTCGCAACGTCGGGCATGTCAGGTCCTCCAGCAGTCGCGAAGTACACAACGCTACCAGCCCAAGCCGGATGACGAGCATGAGCGTCGTCTTGTAAGCAGGATGCATGAGCTCGTGGGGCGGATATCCTCGGTATGGCTATCGGATGATTGGCGCCAAGCTTAGACAAGAAGGTTGGCGTGTCAACTTCAAGAAGGTTTATCGCCTTTGGCGTCGCGAAGGCTTCAAAGTACCTAAAAAAGCGAGGAAAAAGCGACGACTGGGCCACCACGGCAATAGCTGTGTGCGTCGTCGCGCCGAACACAAGGATCATGTGTGGACGTGGGATTTCATCCACGATCGCACCGCCAACGGTCGTGCGTTGAAATGGTTTGCGATTACCGACGAGTACACGCGAGAATGCTTGGCTTTGGAAGTGGATCGAGGTTTCACGGCCGATCGGATACTGGACGTCCTTACACATTTGTTTATCACGCGAGGCGTGCCGAAACATATTCGCAGTGATAACGGACCGGAGTTTATCGCTGAAGCGATCCGTAAACTCGCAACCAACACCGGCCTTGAAATGCTTTATGTTGAACCTGGTTCGCCTTGGGAAAATGGCTTTGCCGAATCGTTTTTCAGCCGCTTGCGTGACGAGCTGCTGAACGTCGAGGAATTTGAAAACCTTGCGGAGGCCCGCTGGTTCGCCCAGCACCGCCGCCATGAACACAACGAGGAGCGACCTCACAGTAGCCTTGGCTATTTGACCCCCTCCGAATTTGCGTCGCAGTTGCCTGCTTCCGTTCCGGCCTCGGCTGCGCCTCGGCCTCCACTCCAGCAGGCAACCGCGAAACCCTTTACCTAACCCATACTCTCATACCCCCTGGTACAAAAAATGGGGGCAGCCCATGATCAAAACAGTAGAACAGTATTCATTGTAAATGGACGTGAACCCTTAGTCACAAAAAAACCACGGTCAATTACATTGCGTTTCTCTAGGTCAGAACGAATGGGTGCGATGGTCTATTTTTTTGTTGTGACATAGATGTTGAAGATTTATGCCAATCGTTTTTTGGTTAGTTTTATTGCGGTAGAGAGAAATGATGAAGAAGATGTAATTGGCGTGGAAGTCGGTCAGGGGGTTATCCGCTGACTGTCGCAGATGGCCAGTGTAGGAGAGTAGTTGGCAGGCAATATTTCGCCGGTAGACGTCCTTCTGAACGGTACGCCCAAGTCAATCCAAACGGCATTGGAAGAATGTTACCACGAGGTCGGCCCCCGCTACATCATCGCCGCCGGCTGCGAGTTCCCTCGAACCACTCCCCTAGAAAATGTCACGGCCTTGACCCAATTTGCTACGCGAAATTGAATGCAAAACCTAGAACTGGTTTCATAACTCAAAACCGTTCCATTTTCATACAATATCTTGTGGTCATCCGAAGGATCAACCACAAGATATGGACTGCCAAGAAGTTGTGAAACTACTTCTATTGATCCCGATATATTTAATGATCGCTGTGCGATCGCAAACGCGGCTGTTCCAGGCGGGTTTGCTGGATTTCCGACCGCAGAACGGTTCATTAGCAATGCAGATCTTAATAAATAGGGATAGAGCCCCCGCAAAACAGAAAATGGTTTTGTAGGAGTTGGATTGGTTTTCTTGTCGACTCTATGTGCTATATCCGCGTCGCCATCACAACTTCTTGCATCTCGGTGGTGATGTCATCCATTCGTTGGACAGCACTTTTGACTTCCGAGGAATTGCAAGCATTGCTTTCCTGGACCAGCTGATTCCGAATGAGATCCAGCTCGTCCGTAAGGCTTTTCAGTTCATCCAACAGATCCGCGTCCACTTGTACCGTATTATTTGGGGAAGAAGTTCCGGAATCTTTACTTTGACCATTTAACCCATTGATCTTGGCGATCTCTTCCTCGGAAAGGAGCGATTTTGATTCAATGCCGGCAGGTTTCGCCTTTGCTTCTGCCTTTCTTTTCTTTCTTTTGGGGGCGGTCTTTGGTTTTTTATCCATCTCGGACATCTTGTACGCGGTTCCGTCTTCTTTAACCCGATAAATTCTGGAGGGATCGATATGGACCACTTCGTTAATCAAATCGGTATCAAGGATGGTGGAGATGAGTGCATAGAACGGGATGGAAGTTGCGGCACTTTGCCCCAGAGGCCCAAGACCTTCCATGTCAATTCGGCTTTCAATAAAGAAGGTTGTCTTCAGCAGCTCGGACAGGACTTCCCACGGCGTAAGACCTTGATTTTCTACGTCGTGCATGAGATCATATTCCAAGAGATAGAAATTGCTTCCACCTCTTTCCGCCTTAATCGCGCGATCAAAGTCGTATTTACTGATAGAAAAGACGATCCGCCCATCTTCGAGAGTGACGTTGATGGTTTCTTTTTGGCTTGTTTTTTCTGATCGAGTAAGATTTTGATTGAGGACCGTTTCGATTTTTTCTTTGGCTTTGGTGAAGTCCATGTTTAGCAGGCAATCGGGGTCCAAAGCGACCTTGTACAAAAGATCACTGCCCTCCAAAAGTGCATGAACCGTTTCATGGTCGGGAACGAACTCTCGTTCACGAATACGGTCGAGCAAGCTTTCCATGACATAGGCGAGCTCTCCAAATTTGTCGAGATCAAAGAACCTGGCACCTCCCCTGACGGTATTAACCGTCCGAAAGATGCGGTTTACCAAGTCCTCGTCTGTATCTGCTCCACACTTCTCCAGAGTGAGCAAATCCTTTTCCATTTTGCTAAGAGGTTCGCAAGACTCTTCGAAAAACAGCTGAAGGATTTCGTCATCTAAGTTTATACTCATGAGAGAAACTCCTGTTGTTTGATTTTATCGCAACGATCCTTTTGCAGGAGAGCATTCTGTTGCCGAACTCCGCCAAAAAACGTTGACGTACATTTTGCCCAATTTTCGGGACATGCAACTACTGTTTATCAAAACCAATTTTTCTTGGACGTATTTCTTTGTTCCTTAAACTTGTGTATGCTTTTATGACATCCAAAGAAAAACTTTACGCACATTTAACTTTGAATTTTGAAAAACGGCGTTACTCCCATCAGATTCAAAACTCGCAATATGTCTGGCGAGACTCCTCTCAAGACAACCGCTCTATTGGAAGGCGATAAAGTATTCACGGCCCTGGCAAGAACACCAATTGCAGAGGAACTTAAAATCTGCACATTACTCAAATCAATAACCAATTCGTTCCTCTCCGTTTCAATTGCCGAGAGCACTTCTTCCTTGAACTCGTACACATAATCGCCAACTAAATCTGACTTAGCGACAATAACAGGCCCTGTCGTTTCTGTTGACATGTTTTCCTTCCTAAAATCATAAATGGGTTACTTGTTTCACGTATGACACATTAGACCGGAAACACGTGTCCCAAAATCTATTCGATACCGTCATCTACCATGCCGGGATCCGTTTGATCTGGTCCTATATCGATACTGATTTGCACAAAAGGTTCTATGACCTTGGTACACGAAAGTTGGAAAAACCAAGGGTATTCGCGAAAGATGCCGTTCTGCAGAAAAACTCTCGTATTGCAAAAAACTAGCTTGCCGCGTCTTTTGAGTCAAGTTTTTTGGGAAGAAAAGGACATTAATGCAGTA
>JASFHG010000396.1:0-4353 GCA_050123355.1 Planctomycetia bacterium | reverse complement strand
CGGCACGGTGGAGAATCTTGGCAGCACGGGCGCGACAAACGATGGCACGTACACCGGTTCCGGTCCGTTGGCTTCCGACTTTGACGGTACCGGCGCCGACTCTATCGAAGTGGGTGCCATGAGCGAAATGACGCAATGGTCCATCTCGTCGTGGGTTCGCCCGGACGCGGTGGATACCCGTCAAACGATCATTACCAACGACCGTAGCGGTTGGCATGACGACGTCCTGTTTGGCCTCGGCCCGGATTCCTATAGCGGAACCACGGTCGGCCACTGGGGTCTGACCCACCACGATGATGAAACGGGATCCGGCGGCGAAACGGTGGTCGAAGATCCTACCGAAGCCAATGCGGGCCAATGGTATCATGTGGCGGCAACCTGTGATGGCGATATGGTACGACTCTATGTCGATGGACAGTTGGTAGGCGAAACCGACAAGGTCGGAAACGACCTCGATTGGGGTGCGGCCACCAATTTGATCGGAAAGAGTTACAATAGCTCGGATAATTATCGACCGTTCAACGGTACGATCGGCGAAGTGGCCGTGTTCGACGAGTTCCTTTCCTCCTCGGATATCGAAACCCAACGCCTTGCCGCGTTCAACCGAGTGACCGCAGGAAACTTGGAAGTGATCGGGGTCACGGATCCAGGCACGAATGATGTGGACAGTGTCACGGCAGTCCAGCAATCGTTGCCCGGTATTACGACCAATAAGCTCAACCGTGGCGATTTCCAAATCATGATCGGTGGCAAGCCGGCCTATGCCCGTGAGGGAGTTTTGCTCGCGACCGTTACCCAAAATGTCCGCGACGGTCTCCATGGTTCGGTCGAGGTGGGCCTGAACTCTTACAGCGACGGAATTCTTTCTCTAGCGACCTCTCAAGTCGGAGCGGACTCGAACGAAATCAACATCGATGCGTCGGTGGCCTGGTTCCCGTTCATGTCCGGTTGGAAGGGTGGCCACGTACTCGATGATGGTTCGAGTCCCGCCCTCGGCTATGATATGGATGATACGGTTGTTTCGAGGGTGACTACCGGAGCTTATCAGGTTGATCTCGGAATTGATTCGAGAACGGAAGGTATGCTCTTCACGGTCGGTGCAGGCAATACCAATTATGTAACGAACTCCGTGATCCATCCTGATGGAGAGGGTTGGTATGTCAGGGTCATGACGAACGAAGATGGTACCGCCGTCGATTCCAAATTCAGTTTTCTCTACATGCCTTATAATGCGGAAAATCTGGTCGGTGGTCTTTATGATGGTTCGGCGGACAACGACATCACCGGTTATGGCGATTTCGAATTCACCAAGCTTGCCGGCGGACAGTATAGTCTGGCGATCGATGGCGAGACACCCGAGACGGGTATGCTTGTCTTGAGCGTTACGGATGACGCGGCTTTCGCGAATAACGTCATTAGTTATGAAGCTTCCGGCAGCGATTTCATCATCGAATCGCGAGACCTGACCTCTGGTCTGCCGTTGGGAGATATTGAATTCTATTGGGCCTTCATCAGCTTTGAAACTCCGGTTGCGATGAGCACACGGATACCCGGTGATGCGAATGAAGATGGTGTGGTCGATGCCTCGGATGCGACGATCCTTGCCGGAAACTGGCAGGCGACCGGAGCTTCGTGGGGAATGGGCGACTTCAATGGCGATGGAAAGGTCAATGCTTCGGACGCGACGATCCTCGCCGGAAATTGGCAGGCTGGTGCCTCGGCCAATACCGTGCCCGAACCGTCCACCATGGTGCTCTTGCTCTTGGGCGGGATCGCCATGCTTGTGTTCAAGCTCAAAAAATAGATCGATAGGTTCTAAATAACAAAAAAGACACTCTTGCTTTCCATTTGCAGGAGTGTCTTTTTTTATTGGGCAAGCTTAATGACAGGCGTGGCAAGAAATTTCAGTCTGTGGTTTGGTTCAAACGTATAGGGCCTTTTCCGAAAATTATACACTTGACAAAATTTGGACAAGTGATTAAAAATAAGGTAGGGTAGAGAGAGAGGATCTGCGCGGTGAGCTGTAAGCTCTAAGTGTAATCTCTAAGTGTAAGCTATTTTTGTATTTGAGGCCTCTCTGTCGATATGCAGCGGATTCGTGGACGCGGCCCGAGCGGTTGCCGGACTGGATCCGAGGGTGGTTTCCGGGAATTTTAACAAAAAAGTTTGGGTCATGAGTACGTATGCTACTTCTGCACGAACGCGTCAGGCACTGATCACTGCGGGCGGCGAGCTGTTTGCCGAAAAAGGGCTCGATGCGGTCAGTACCCGGGCGATTGCCGATCGTGCGGGCGAGAATATCGGGAGTATTCACTACCATTTCAAAAACAAAGAGGGGCTGATCAAGGCGATCATGGAATTTATCATGTCGGCTTGGAAGGATAAGCCGCTGGTCAAATGCTGGGAGAAGTACGAGTCGACGTTCGACGACCCTCGACAGCGAGCCGCTTTTATTCGCGAATTCATCGACATCCATTTCGAACGGATTTATTTCAGCGACTTGCCTCATTGGTGTGGTCGGATGTTTTATCAGTGCATGACCCACCGGAACGATAAACTGCGAGACTTTTTTGATACGCTACGGCGCCCTCATCACGATTTATTCATGAAAGCCGCCAAGCGACTCCATCCCGAGTTTAACGAAATGCAGGCATTCGTATGGGTTCATCATTTGATGGGGCAGATTACGCACTACGCGATGCTGGCCCCCATGATCAACACTACCTTGGATTTCCATTCGGTTTCGCGGGATGATTTTTTGAAGGAAAGTCGTCGCCAAATCATAAGTCAAACCTTGGCAGACCTGGGACTCGAGAACGAGATAGAAACATGAGCTTACCGGAAAAATTGAAGCAACTTTGTGCAACGGCCATGAATCAGAAGCGAGGGTCTCTCATCACCGGCGTGGTGTTTGGGATGATTGCGTGTGTGTTCACGCTGTACCTGATTTTTTCGGGACCGTGTAATGCAAAGGCCGACAAGCCTGAGCAAGCCTCGGCGAAGAACCCCGCGGCCACCTCCGCTTCGGTGCGAGTGGATACGACGAAAGCGTGTCGAGGGTGTGCCCATTTGTCTGCTTCCTATCCGGGCACGGTCAAGGCGTCGCAGTCGACCAAGTTGACGTTTCGTGTCGGTGGCCCGATTGTCGAAGTTTTGGTCAAACCGGGAGACCATGTCAAGAAAGGGCAAGTCCTGATGCGGATCGATCCCCGCGATTATCAAAGTCAGGTAAAAGCAACGCAAAGTGCTTTGGACGCGGCACAGGCGAAGTTGACCGCGATGGAGCGTGGCGCTCGGGCCGAGGATATTAACGTGTTGGAAGCACAGATCGCCGCTGCCGACGCGCGACGCGATTTTGCTCACGAACAGTTCGAGCGTTACAAACGTTTGGTCAAGAAAAACGCGATTTCCAAGTCCCAGTTCGACTCGGCGCAAAGCGAGTTGCTTGCCGCCGAAGCGTCGTTCCGTGCCCTTAAGGAGCAGTTGGTCAAGGCGAAGGCGGGTGCCCGCGATGAAGATATTCAGGCGATGAAGGCCGAGATCCGCGGCCTCCAGACCAAGCTCCAGGTTGCCGAAGATGCCTTGGCGGATACCTATCTGCGGGCTCCTTTTGACGGCACGATCACGAAGCAGTTTTTCGAAGCGCACGAGATGGTGGGCGACTCGAAGGTCGTCATGGCGATGCACGATATCTCGACACTGGAAATTTCCACCAGCCTGCCCGAACGGGAGTTGGTGCGTCGCGATATCGAGAAACCGTTCCCCGTCAGGGTCCGATTTCACGCGACCGGGGACCGTCAGTTTGACGCGGTCTTTAGCGAGATCGATACGGAAGCCAACTCTCAAACGCGGACCTATGCGGCGACGTTTCGCATGAAGGCCCCCAAGGATGTCCGAATTCTGCCCGGCATGACGGCCGAGGTACTGGTCCCGTCGCAGGCCGCCGAAGGAGATGTGATTTCGGTGCCGTTGACGGCGATCGTTTCGGACGCGGACGGAAAAGATTATGTCTGGGTCGTCAAGCCGGATCAGACGGCCGAGCAGCGGCCGATCGTCCGTGGAAAGATCTTGCAAGGAAATCAGTGCGAAGTTATCGAGGGGCTCAGCGGGGACGAAGAGGTCGTCACGCTCGGCTCCCGATTTGTTCACCGAGGTGTCAAGCTCAAGAAGACCGAGGACGCGAACCATAAGTAGCCTATCCAAAAACCGGGACAGGCACCTGAAAAAAGGGAGCCAGTCCCGGTTTTCGGATCGGCTATAGAGTCTCAAGTATTTAAAGTTACCATTTTAGCTTGCATTGGTTAGCGGCGGGGGGGGTGGCGGCGGGGGAGTGTCGGGAGTATGGGGGGGGGA
>JASFHG010000395.1:0-4357 GCA_050123355.1 Planctomycetia bacterium | reverse complement strand
CTTGACGGCGTCTCTTTTCCGGCACGAGGCCTTCAGGGCGAGTCGCAATTGGCCGCCGGGGCAGGTTGTTTTGACCGAGGCGCTGGCCGATTTGCTGACCGGGATGGTGATTGCCCGCCCGACGCTGACGTCCTTGACCAGCGGGGTGCTCGCGGAGATCTTGCCCTTGAAACCGGACGCCAGTTGCTCGGCATGCGGCTTGGCCAGCAGGTCCAGAAGCACCGGCCGACGCTCGACGACCTGGGCCGAGGCGATCTTCGAGCCCGGGCCGGGGAGGAGGTTCAGCGGGCGGTGCTCGTCGGTTACATGGACGTCGACCAGGCCCCACTGCGGCTTGGCCCGCTCGGGCCGCGTCACTTGCAGGAGCGTGTCGTCCCCTTCGAGCGAACAGGTCCCCTTGGCCACCTCGACGTAGCAACGATAGTCCCCCGGCGGCAGCCAGGGCCCCAGCTCGATCGGCTTGTCGGACTTGGGTTCCTTGAGCAGTCGCGGGCAGTAGGTCGCGTTGAACGTGGCCACGCGGTTGCTGAGGGAGGGTGGTCGTTTCAACTTCGGATCGAGCCGGTCGGGCACACGGATATGGTCCAGTTTCCAAAAGCCGCAGCCGGTGGCGGACGAGGCGGACGACGGTTTGCCGAACAGGCTCAGCTCCCCCTTACGGAAGGCGTCGCCTGCCGGGTTCTTCGCCGTGTCGTCGGCGCGGACGATCCGGAGACGTGGTTTCAGGGCGTTCGGCTTTTTGCCCTTTTTGTCCCAACTGACCGTGGTGACTTGCCGTTGGCCGTAGGCCTCATAGATGAACAGCCCTTCGGCGGGCAAGGTTCTGTGGTTCGGGGTGAGCCGTACTCGGTTCTCGATGATCAGCGAGTCGGCCCAGGGCATCGGTCCGTTGAGTAGCTTGACGGCTCGCTTGGCTTGGAGCGGCGGCAGCTTGATTCGGTGGGTTCCCTTTGGTTGAGGCACGTCGTAAGCGAGCCAGCCGGCCATGTAGCGGTGCAACGCGGTCGGCCCGGTGGGGAAATGGGTCTTGTCGCCGACGCCCATGATGGCCCAGCGCCCGAAGTCGCCGTTTCGCTCGCCGTAGAGGTCCCGGAAGTGACAGATGAAGTGGCCCAGCTCGTGGCAGAGTTGGCCGATGCCGAACATGTCGCTCGGCTTCTCTTTCCGTCGCTCGGGGCAGAAGATGATCCGTTTGCCATGCCAGCGGTCTTCCCAGTAGGGGACTTTGTTTTTGCGGAACAGGTGCTTCGACAGGCCACGCAGGCCTGCCCCCATGAACTGTCGCTTTTTCAGGCTCTTGAAATATCCGTCGATCGGCCCGGCGTAGATGATGATGTAGCAGTCGACCCGCTTGCCGTTGATCCGATCGTCGCGGGGGATGTCGTTTTGGCTCATGGCGTCCGACACGACCGGATGCCACCAGTCGTTTTGACCGTCGTGGGTCTTTCGCCAGTGGGGCAGTTTCTCCGGATCGAGCCGCGATCGGACCCACGGCATGACCTCGCCCGACAGCCGCACCTTCCCGCCGGACAGTTCGCTGAAATAGTCGCGGGCCGAGCCGATCATCGGCTTCTTATAATGGGTAGGCGTGCGAAGTACGTTCTTGCCGAAGATGGCCTTTTGGAAGGCTTCTCGTGAATGGATGTGTTCACGTCCCTCAAAGTCGATCAACAGCACCCGACAGCGGACGTCACCTTGGACAACTCGCTTGGGCACGTCGCGATCGATACCGGCCGTGGCGGTCGTAGCGCAAAGAAGACATATTGTCGCAATGGTAGTCTGAAACATGGATCTGTAAATTTGTTCCGTTTGGGTGGGAATTTTCGGAACGAGTCACGGAGAGCTCCGGCGTGTGCCAGATATATTCGAGATAGCCTCTAAATGCCCCCAAAACCCGATCCCGGCAGGATGGTAATACCACCCTTCTATTATATCCAGCGACCGCCGACAAGGCAATGATCGGGCGAAATGCCTTGTTTTGCGAGTATTTTAGCCGTCGAGCTTGCTCGTCGCTTGAAAGCAGGAGAAACGTTCCTTTTCTCCCTCCCTAAGCCGGTTCTCTGCGCAGCAGCAGCGCCGGATTTTTTGGTTGGTGCTCCCGCACCATTGGAAAAAAGAAGACGACTCAAAGTTCAGATCCGGCGCTGCTGCGCAGAGAACCGGCTTGGTATTTTTGTTAGGGGAGTATTGTCTATCCTTGCCGTTCTTTCCAGGTGTCGGGATAGTATTTTTTGACACCGTTCCAAAATGTGTCTATCGCTTCTGGAACATGATCATGATACTTTTCAAAGAAGCCTGGATGATTCCATTCCGGAGGATAGCAGTATCTCTCGCCCTCATCGCCATATTGGCATTGCCAAAACGAAGGTTCTTCTGGAGCGAGGACTTCAAAATACTCTGATTCGAACAAAACGGGATCGTTGCCGTATGGTTGTGTACTTTCATCATTAAGAAGACGGTAGTCATCCGCCTCGATGCCGAGTACCTCATATACTCGGCCGATGGTCAAGGAGAATCGACGACCGTCCGGTCCTGCCAAGGTTGTAGGAGTTACTTTCATAATGGATATGAGTTGGATGTTATGTTCACGACTAGTTGCTAAATATGCGAAATGTTTTTGGGTCCTAATTTAAAATCTCATCGTCACGTAACCCTCAGCCCAATGGTCCTCGTCTATCGAGTATTCGTCGATATGAAAACCTTCCGGAGTGTCACAGAAGCCGGGTTGCAGTTTCAGACGTTCAATGGCGGCACCGGCGTTTTCTCGTGACGAGTAGATACCAATTAGCTTAATGTCTTCGATATTTTCATCTTCGTCCAGATAGTGGGCATGTAGTACGACATAAACCGTCATGATGATTCTTTTGTTCATAGAGGGAATGGTTTGTTTTCTTCAATCGGATTTTATAGCTAGGAACTATTTTAAAACCCAAAGGTATCTCTGTTAGCCCGGCCGCGTGCGGCCGGTATATCGCGGTAAGCCCCGTCGCACGCGACGGGGCTAACAAGTACAATCTAAAATTTTTGTGGTTTTGGGATGACTTCTATCGATTTACTCGGATATTCAGAGGGCCTGGATTAAATACGTCTGTTAACTCGTTGCCGATCGTTTCGAGGTAGACGATCTTTTGGACGTTCACGAGGAGCGTTTTGTCGACACCGGGGCGTTTGATAATCAGGAAGCCTTGGGTTTTTCGGAGGAGGAGGCCGTTGACAGCTTTTTCTTCTTCCAGGTGAACGAGAACATTCTTTTGATAGAATTCCTGGAACGGATCCGACGGCCGCTGTCGATAAACGGGCTTGGTTATCTGATAGGTTGGCCTTGCCGTCGGTTGAGTACGCACGGCGTAGGTGGAGCTGGCCGACGCCTTGATGGCCCATTGGCGGGTTTTGTCTTTGCCGACGAGTTCGACCGCGTCGATTTCGTTCCAGCCGTGCTTTCGCTTGGTGTCGAGATAGATCTTGATCGACTTGCTCGTCACGTCGGCATCTACCTGGACCGTGAAGTATGAAGGGGCCGTGGTGGCCGGCTCTTGGCCTTTCCACAGAACGTGTTCCTTGCCGTCTTCGAGAATCGCGACGACCTTGCTGATCGCGCCCGGGTTGAAGGTCTCTCGGATCCGCACCTCGGCGACGTTGGTCGCTTTCTCGAAGTCGACCTTTAGCCATTCCTCCCCGCCGTCCGGTTGGAGCGAAGCCCAGGCCGTCTGGATGTCGCCCGCCCTCGGCGTGTCCGGAGCCCCGGTCGCCTGTTCAGGCCCCCAACCACGCTTGACCTTCGTCTCTTCGATCCCCACCCGAGCCGATTTTTGTGCAAGCACCGGCAACGCCCAGGAGCACGCCCAAACCAATAAAACAACCATCCCGATCCGTTTTGCCGAGTTTTTCATCTTATTCTCCTTTGAGTAGTTGGGGGGTTAGCACTGTAGGGTGCGTCTGGACGCACCTTCTAGAAGTCACCCTGCGTTCTCGCTTCCTCCGCATTGTAGTCGTTGACGGCTTGTTTGTCACGATGTTTTTTGGATAAGCTAATTTTTCTATCTCAAGCCGAAATTGAGTCGCGAAGCGTGCTCTATTTCGGATCCGGAATAGAGACTGACGCCCCAATTCCGGCTTGGTTATGCAACTTTGAATATCTGAAACTCAATAAAGGGGGAGAATGGGAAAGGTTCGAGAGCGTCAGGGCGAGTCCTGACCTACTACCGTTTTGTCTTGATCAACTCGTCGTCGACCGTCGCCGTCTTTTTGGGGACCAGGAAGTAGGTCGCGGTGCCGGCCGGGTCGGGGGACTCGGTGAGGCGGAGTTGGAGGTCCGGTTTCTCGGTGGTGGGCGCCGTCGGGCTCCACGCACGCACCG
>JASFHG010000394.1:0-4400 GCA_050123355.1 Planctomycetia bacterium | reverse complement strand
GTCGGGGGATGGTGGGGACCGTTTGGGTATTGGGAGAGGCGTACGAGATTATGTCGCCACAGGTTCAAAAAACGCTCGATCGTATTGATGACGCACGGCAGCGGTGGTGGTTGTTTACGCTTTTGACGACCGTCGCCACGGTGCTGGCCGGATCGGTCGGGCTGTTTCTCTGCTTCATGCTCGTCGACGCGATCTTTCTGCTGCCGCAGTCGATGCTCGCGCTGCTGACGGCGATCTGGTTAGTGGCGACGCTTACGTTGGGATTTTATTTCGGGCGGCGGTTGGCACGCCATAATCGGAGTATCGAGGCGACGGCCCGACGGTTGGAGATGCTCGAACCGAAGCTGGGGAGCCGGTTGATCAATCTGGTGCAACTGAACGAGTTATCTGCTGCGGAAATTAATCCGGACGGCAGTGTCGCGTTCTCGAAGACGGCTGTACAGGTCGCGGCGATGGAGGTCGATCCTCTCGTGTTCGAGCGGGCGGCCGATGCACAAACGCGACGTCAGCGGTTCAAGTCGTGTATGCAGAACCCGCGGGATTTTGTCGAGACGCTCGGTTTTCTCGGGCTGCTTCTGGCGATGGGATTGATCTGTGCCCTGCTGTTGCCCAACTGGAGCTCGGCTGCCCAGCGGCTTTTGACACCCTGGGATTTTGTCCCCTCCTCCGGCCAGATCGAGATCGTCGAGGTGACGCCCGGCGACGCGGACGTGATGCTCGGCGACCCCTTGGAGATCAATGCGATGTTTCGGGTGCCGTCGGAGTGGGGCGAGCGACCGATCGACGCGTTTGTGGTCCTGACCGAGGAGAAGAGCGGCAACGAGCGGCGTCTTCCGCTCGCGATCCAAGCATCCGCCTCCTCCGAGCCGCCTGACGGGGCGCTGATCGACGATCCTTCCACGTCTTCGGACGAATCGGATGAGGAACCGATCGTGCCGGCCGACTCCGATCCAAAGGACCCTGGCGTCTGGACGGCCAAGGTGAAGTTGCCGGCGGTGACCGAGTCGTTTCGATACCGGCTCCAGATCGGCGACTCCCAGAGCGAGATGTTTTCGGTCCGGATGTATCAAAAGCCGACGGTCGAGCAGGTCGAGGTGACGTACCACTTCCCCGACTACCTCGATCGCCCGCCGGAGACGCATCAACAGCGTCAGGCAGATCTTGTCGCGCCCCAGTTCTCGACCGCTAAGTTAAAGATCGGTACGAACTCGCCGGTCTCGGCCGGGTGGATCGAGCTCGGTGCGAGTCGTTACTCGGGCCAGGTTGCCGACGACGGACGGACGCTGGTGATCGATCGCCGGCTTCCGATGTTCGAAGACGACCGTTTCATCATCCATCTGGAGAACGAGGCGGGCCACACCGACCCCGAGCCGCGGAAGAACCGTCTTCATGTCATCCCGGACCAGAAGCCGAAGGTCATGCTCTTGAAACCGGCCCGACGCTCGACGGCGCCGATCGGCCGAAAGCTGGACCTGGTAGCGCGGGCCAGTGACGACCATGGCTTGACCGAGGTACGTATCGAGATGCTCACGCACCGTGGCGATGGCGAGTCGATCGACCTCGATAACCACGACGTCGGAACCGAGTTGCCAAAAACGATCACCGCGTGGACCGAGTTTCCCGCGAAGAAGGCGGCCGTATTGAAGCACGAGCTCGAGCTGACGCCCGAGGTGGCTCGGCCGGGCCAGACGTTGTTGGTGCGGGCGGTCGTGCGAGACTCGCGTCGGATCTCGGCGAGCGATTGGGGTAAAAGCCTCAATCCGCAGGAGACCGTGGGGCCGTGGCATGCGGTCCGGATCATCGCGACCGAAGAGGAGGCTGCCGCGGAGCTCGCTCGCATCGACAGCCTGCGGACGGCTATCTATCGGATCCTGATTGACCAGCTCCGTGCTCGCGTCGAGACCGGCCAGCTTGCCAAGCGGCAGCGTCAGACGCATGCCGGGCAGAACGGTTTCATGAAGGGGGTCAGTTCCCTACGCGGTACTCAAGTCGAGATCCACACGTCGACCAACCGGCTGGTCGAGTCGATCCCGACGACCGACGATGGCTATCGGCGAGTGGCCCGACGCGAGTTGAACCGGCTGGTGGTCGGCCCGATGGGCGAGGCGGTCCGATGCTGCGACCTGCTCCGAACCGAGTCGGATCACGCCGTCGAGCTTCTCGATAGCCTGACTCTTGAACAGACAAAGATCGTCGACGCGCTCCGTGCGCTGTTGGACGAGGCCCGACGTGCCGAAGCGGCGGCTGCGGCGGAGATGAAGGAGCGGTTTGGCGGCGATCTGCCGGACGACGTCCGCTCGAAGCTCGAAGACATCAGCCGGCGTCTCGAGGAGTTTCTCAAGCAGCAAAAGCGAGTGATCGAGGCGACCGAGAACTTGGCGAAGAAGCCGGTCGAGGATTTTTCGGAAGAAGACAAACAGAAGCTGGCCGAGCTGGCTGCCTTGCAGGATGACTGGGCGAAGCTGATGGCCGAGATCCACTCGGACTTGAGCAAGCTGCCCGAGCAGGACTTCTCGAACCCGTCGATGCTCAGCGAGCTGGTCGAGATCCAGACCGAGTTGAAGATGGCCGAGGATGCCCTGACGAAAAAGACGGCCGATATCGCGGTCCCGCTCGAACAGCTTGGCTACGAGATGGCCGAGGAGATCAAGACGAACATGGAGAAGTGGCTCCCCGACTCGCCCGACCGGGAGCGGTGGAGCCAGGAAGAGTCGCTCACCGACGAAGATAAAGAGGCCCCGATGGCCGAGCTGCCCGGCGAGTTGGAAGACTTGGTTGGCGAGCTGATGGAGGAGGAAGAAGACCTCTTCGACGAGATGGAAGATGTTTCCTCGAGCGCGGCCGACTCGCTCGACGTCGGGGCGGGCTGGGACGCGATGGACGGTCCGATTTCGAACATGAGCGCCAAGGGGGTCACGGGCAACCGGCTGCCGAACACGAGCGAGATCGGCGGTCGGTCGGGCGAAGGACGGACCGGCAAGTCGAGTGGCGAGTTCGTCGGAAAAGAGGCGGTCGGTAAAGGGGGCCGAAAGACGCCGAGCCGCTTGACGCCCGACCCGTTCGAAAAAGGTCAGGTCGAAGATCACAGCCGCGACCCGCAAGGGGGCGCGACCGGCGGCGGCAAGGAGAGCGGTCAAGGTGGCGAGGGGCTCGAAGGGCCTCAGCGACGAGCCTACGGAGCTCGCGACCTCCAAC
Source organism: Planctomycetia bacterium (assembly GCA_050123355.1). Lineage (GTDB taxonomy): Bacteria > Planctomycetota > Planctomycetia > Pirellulales > Thermoguttaceae > JASFHG01. The sequence goes on along the minus strand of JASFHG010000394.1, from coordinate 1,205 downwards.
GTCTGGCCGGGAAACAGGCCGCGCTCCGCAACAAGGCCGAGAGTATCGACCTGAAGTTCCAGATCATGAACTACCACCACACTGACCTGCAAAAGATGATCGAGGAGATGGCCCGAGTCGAACGCGATCTGAAGGCCGGCCGCTATCAAAACGCCTTGCGCCGACGCCAGGTCCTTGCCGAAGGGCTCTCGAACGTGAAGCAGTATCTCGAAGGCGAGTTCGAAGTCCGCCAAGACACGACCGAAAACCTACCCGCCGACATCCAAAAGAAAATCTTCGGTGCCATGGAAGACCCCTCCCCCTTCGGCTGGGAAGAACTCAACCGCGAATATTACCGCAGTTTGAGTGAATTACCGGAGAAGTAATTCTTCGTGGCAAAAAGAGTTTGCTATGTAATTGGAAAAGGTGTCTAATCCTTTTAGTTCACACTCATCTCTCGTTACGTTCCTGTCCCGATTCCTGGTCTAGCCAGTTGCCACCTATTTTGAGTTGGTTTATGTCACCTGAATCTTTGGGGATCTGTAGTGAAAGCCGCCAATCTTCTGTCCCTGGTTCACGAGAAGCAAACTCAATTCGCTGAATTACTGGACCATCCAGGGCCGTATATTGGACTTTTTGGGCGGATTCCAGATCAACTTGTTCAACTACAAGTGACAGTGCTACGCTAAACAACACGTCGCCTATTTTCTTCGGTCCTTCTGGAGTGTCTACAGTAACATTACCAGGAAAAGGGAAACAAGCGGTCTTGATAATAGAAGTTTGGCCCTTCTCAATATCGGCAAAAGGATTAGTTGCTTCCTGCCATTGCAACCATAGATTGTTGAGTGACCAAGTGTCTCCTGTTTCTGTATTTTTAAAGATGTTGGCAAACGGGTCCGTGGTTGGAGGCAAAACAAGATCTATGCTTTGAGGATCGGGCATAGTCCAGTTGAAAGATTGAAAGATTCGGATTCCAACACTGACCAAGTCGCATTTTTTGTGTGTAAATAAAACATAATCCAATTTTATTAGCTTGTTTATTTCTGCGGCAGATACCTCGGACAATCGACGAAGGTCTATGCCGTGGTGACGTGCCGCTGCTTCTGCTTCTGGGGAAAATCCAGATGAACTAACAGCAATTGTGCGAGCAGCTCCTATCGCATGTTTTTTGGCTGAAAGTTGCTCAATCCAGATAACGTCTTGCTTCGCACGACGTTTTCGGCACT
>JASFHG010000393.1:0-4412 GCA_050123355.1 Planctomycetia bacterium | reverse complement strand
AAATAGAGGCTATCGCCTCAATTTCGGCTTAGTGAGAAAATGGTAACTTTAAATACCTGAGACTCAATAAAGGGGGTTAAAAGAATATTTATTGGCATAATAAAAAAAGTTCGCTAAGCTACAGACAGTTTATTCGGGAAACAGAACGTTGATGAAACAACACCGCATTACTTTTCCATAATTGATAAAGTCCTTTTCAATAGAACACGGGAGTAGCAAAATGAAAAAATTCCTGGCTAAAAATCTGACACGAGCCCTTGGTGCATTGGCACTTTCAATCTGTCTTCTCGCGGTCGCGCACGGTGAAATGCTGACCAACTCGCTTGACGAGACCGATGACGCCGCGATCATGGAATTCGACTATGTGACGGGCGGTGCCGACTTCTACATTAACATTGTGAGCCCCGACCTCCCCATCGAGCCTTCGGACACGATTACTCTTCGCGCAAGAAGTTACGATTACATTTTCAATCGCTACGCCTATGAACAGCAATCCTCATACACAGTAAACGGATCCAATATTGTCTGGGACATTTATACCCATTGGCTTGGAGGAGACGGGTGGGATATTATGTGCTGGGTAGAAGATTCGATCAGCCTTGAACCGCTTCCGGAGGGTGATTACCAAGTGACCGTGAACTGGTACCACACAGGCGGCAATACGATAGGAGGCGTAACCACCGGATCCGGCTCGACCACTTTCTCGGTCGTCCCGGAACCCGCCACACTAACCATGCTGCTCACCGCCACCTTCATGGCCCTCTGCCTCGGTAGCACCAAAACGATCCGGCGGATCAGAAAATAACCGAAACGTTTCATTAACTCGTAACTGGTTCAGGTTAGATCCATTGGTTGAGCAGATAGTAAGACTCTTCCACTAGCTGTTCACTCAATACCGCTTCCAACTCCAGGGAAGCGTAACCACTAAACGGTGGATCGCCGGGAAGCCCCCCCGGATTTGCTAGAATTTGGCGTAGTAACCTTAGCCAAGCACACAATTCCCGAAACTCCATGTCAGAAACGTCGGACAGGGGGATATCCCCGAAATGGGCACAGGGATGAATGGCACTGACATGAGCATGAAGGATCCGTGAACGAACCGGATGGAGTGGCCGACCATGAGCTAATAATTCGCGTTCGATACCCGCCACACACCAATGGCCCACATCCAGATTAAAACCAACCCTGGTTTGCAAGTGTGGGTTTCCTTGAATAGAATCACCGATCATCATTGCCGTCGACCAATTGCGTAGATTTGAATAGTGGCCAGGCTCCAACTCAAGCGCAAGAAAAATCTCCTGCGTGTCGTCCAGCCCTTTCAATGATTTCACAAGGTTTTCGATAAGACGAGGCCTAGTGATTTCATCATCCAAAACGTCAACGAAAAAAGTTATTTCCGAAACACGACGAGAACGGAGATGCGCCTCGATTCCTTGGATACGAGAGCCCGCCACCAATTCCAATGTATGTACCGAATGGCCATGTTCTTGAAACATTTCTGCAAACTTGATTAAGCGACGCACCGCGTTTACTCCAGCGCACCTGCCTGTTGTAGGATCAGGGGATCTTGCAATTTCTGGCACAAAAGAAGCAATGACGACGGCCTTTGACTGAACCTTATCGAGATTTTCAATAATTTGCAATGTAATTTCTTTGGTCTGGTCATCATTGATCATATTCAAAAAGTCAACCGCTGTCTTGCAGTCTGGTATCCCGAAGCGATCACACCAATATTTCGCCTCGGTCTCCATGAAAAGATAAACTTCTGCCGGTACCGTTGAAATTTGGTCTTCATTTTCAGCGGAACCAGGATAATTTGCAGGGTTATAGGGACCGATCCATTCACAAGAGTCCGGCATGGAAAGACCGTGCGCACAATAAGAAGAAAGCAACGATGGCTTTATGGAGGCTTCATCCGGTTTCTTTTTCGGTTTTTCTTCCGGCTCTTCTTCCGGTACGGTGTCTTCAGGGGGATAGATATTGGGATCGTAAAAATCCCAGGACCAGTCTTTGTGGGCCTTTGTCTCTAGATGCGCGATAACCCCAATTAAATATTTTTCGGGATCCGCAAAGTGTACGCTTGGCTTTTGTTCGGCATCCCAAACCCAGAGTGAGGGGATAGAATTTGGCGCACTGGATTGCCACAACTGGATCCAATGCCAAGTTTGCCGAATGGTACCTTCTGCTACTTCTTTCAATAAAAACTCAACATAGCTTTCAGGAAGCCAAGCCAGATCTTGCTGCAATTCCGCATCTGGTTTGCCAAAATCGACAAGCCGAATGGTACCCAGATTGTAATGGTCACTGGCGTCACATTTTATACCGGCATTAGCAAGCGTTTTACAAATGGTAACAAATCGGCCCGGCGTAGCCATCTGGAGGGCCATGGCCTGTTCCAGAAGGCCCATAAGGTAAGTGTTATCCGGCATCCTCTTCCTCAAGAGAGGCATTTTAACCTGCTTCGGTACAACCGAAATGCATTGCACTGCGGGATCCGAAATGTATTGCACTGCGGGATCCGTTGCCGCCGAGTCCTCGGACAAACATCGAACGTTAAAAATTTCATCCATGGAAGCCTTGAGAAACGGAAATGTGGCCGGATCATTCATCAGGAAGGTGTCTTCCTCATCGGAATATCCAACCAAAGCAACACAATGATATTTATCAAGCCAACTCGTACCGGCAGCTTTGAGATTGATTGGAACCTGATTGTTATCCACAATCGATCCCGGTTCCAACATTTTTTCTGCATTCACGGACAGTACGATCGGAACCCCCGAGGCCAAATAAGATCGAAATGCCGTCACAATACCTCTCCTCATGAAAGGACTGCTGACATCTTCACATTGAGGAAGTGATCCGAGCCCGACCCGTTCATCCCGAAAGAAATCGACGATCTCGTTAAACTCCATTCCCTTGAGTTCAAAACGATTCGGATCCCCTGAAGTGATCGCCGTTATTTCCGGAACGGCAAAAATCGTTTTTATGCGATCATGACAAAGAACCGAGGCCATGAAACAAGTCGCTTGGGCGCAGAGCCCTCCTCCAATACGGGTATGCTGTAGAAAGGGGGTCCCGGAAAGGGAATCTTCTCCCGTTCCTTCACCATAAGCGTATCCGATTTCACATTCAAGAGCATGAAATCCTTCGTCGGCCAACCGCTGAGGAAGGCGAATAATAGAATCTGCAATACTTTGCCCTTGCTGAACAAGCAGCTTATTTAGAATCACCTCTCTCTTCGCTTTGTTTTGGGACAGCCTTCCTGACGGGCTATAGAGCTGATACACCTCGGTGGCATTTTGGGCAAAGGTATTTAAACGGCGTGCATTGACAATGCTTCCATCCTGAAAACGTGCACGGTAAGCAAAACGAGGGGAAGATATACCGAAAAGTTGAGCCTCTCCCCGAACTACCACGGAAGGAGCAATTCGATAACTGATAGGAAGATAGGGATTTTCAGACGTTACGTTCCTTTGACCGTAACGGAGCCAATGTTGCAAATCATCAAGCCGCTTGTAACCTCTATCACCAAGCTCGCTTCTTACTCTGTCGGGGTGAACCTCATAAAAGTGGTTGTTGTGTCCAAATTCGATTTCATCACGAACATTAATTGCCACCAGTCGTATCTCCTGCTACTTCTATTCTTGTGGTTTGAAAAGGATTTTCCTCTGTTGCACGAACTTTCATGCATTGTGACCCGTGATTCAAGCCAGACCATCCTTTTAGCGAAAAGAGTGATAACGGGCCAGTGCCGCTTGGGATACCAGTTCGAGAGGCTCTATGACAAAGATACTAGCATATCGGTTGTATTTTCGACAAGACTCCCCAAGGGAAAATACAGATATAATGTAAAAAAACTTGCATAACTTTTCAAAAAACGTAAATTTTCTTGCTTTTGATCGGAAGTAAAACTCAAAAGAATTAGGAGAAATCAACTGACATTTTTGTGCTTCTCTGGAACACGACATTTTTTGCTTTTAAAGCGATCCAAAGATGAAATAATGTATGTAAACCCAGGACATTTCACTTTAAAAGCTAAGAGTAATGTGCCAACGTCTCCTTTGACTAGAGAAAGAACACCTTACCTGAGCATAGGACTAGCAGCCGTCCACTGCGGTCTATTGTCAATTTCCTGATAACCTTTTGTCTAAAAAAAGCGTGAAAGAAGAACGCCTTTTATTTCAGAGCAGAAGCCAAAAGATGAGAGACACCCCCCGCTCTCCTGAAAACATCACAGCAAACTTCGCTATAGAAAAAACTTCTGCTGCAAAACCGTTCCAGGGAGATTTTCTCCTGGACACATACGAAAGCCAAAAATCCCTGTTGCAAACAAATCAGTCGACGTCGTCACCAATGTCATCTTCAATGTCTGCTTCCAGGAAGCGGCTGCCGTAGGGTATCGTTGCCATCCG
>JASFHG010000392.1:0-4416 GCA_050123355.1 Planctomycetia bacterium | reverse complement strand
GGTTGGTACGGTTGTACTTATGAATGCGAATAAGTTTTCTATTTTGCCGTAACACAAATTTCTTGTCGGTTGAATTGCAGGTGACGAGCTCGGACGGTCGCAAAGCCCCACGCTTGGATCCGTGCCAGGTAGTCGTCGATATGTTCGACCAGCTCCCAGTCGGCCAATTTGAGCGTGAGCAACAGACCGCGGATTTTCGTGTCTTTTCGTAGAACGATATCTTCCACCGCGTCGAGGGTATAGTTCGGAGCGACGTTCATGTCGGCCGTCAACCACTGAACCTTTCTATAGGCACGACGCGGTACCTGGTTCGAGCGAGATCGGATGTGGCAGAAGTTCGGATCGGCAAGCACCTGTTCGTCCATCGCGGCCGGGTCGATACCGAGCACATGGCAGCCGCGTGCGAGGAGTGCCTGACTTGCGCCGCCCGGTGCACTGCCCAGCTCGGCGACGGTGTGCCCTTCTTTAATCGGAAGTTGAGCCCAGCGAAGCCCTTCTTCCATTTTCAACCACGCACGACTAACCACGTTATCCGGCAAGGTCAGCGATAGCAGCCCGCCCGGCCGACAAGACGAAAACGTTCGCGTGCGGTGAACGCCGATCCACCAGGCATCCGGTTCGACGATGCAGCAGTCGAGTACCGTTTGGCCGCGTCGGGCCGGTCGTGTCAACACCCGGGCCGCCGGATGCAGCTCGACCCCGTCCGGTACATGGTCCATCAACAGTCGATGAACTTCCTTGGCTCGTTCCGAAATGCCCGGCTCAAAACCATCGTGTCCGGGGACTTTCGTGTCTCGCTCCCAAACGTGGATCCGGTCGAACGATCGGTCCCGCTGATGCTCGGTACACACTTCCCAGAAGCGGCGAACTCGCTCTTCGTCGGTGGGGCCTTCGGCCTTTGCGATGGAGAACGCGTGCGAGCGGGCAAAAATCGATCGCAGCTTGAAATCCTCCGCAAGCCGTAGCTCCTCGGGCAGTTTGAACGTCACGAAGCCGGGCCGAGAGTAAGCAAATCGGAAGTCCGGCCAGCGGCGGGCGACCTCCTGCTTAAGGACCGTTTCGGCGCCGACTTGGCAGGTGACCATAATGAACGGGGCGGGTGTGGGCATCGGGAGTTGTGGCTCTTCCTTTTCTTGGTTCTGTTAAAAACGGGGCGGTTACGGTATACTGCCCGTTGGTTTCACATAGCAATACGCATTATATATACCCTATGGTACGCGGAGATTTTCGGCAATAACCCCAGATTGCCCAAGGAGCCCCCCATGAGTGTTTTTCTCGGTATCGATATCGGAACTTCCGGCACTAAAACGGTCGCAATCGACGCGACGGGCAAGATTCTTGCCTCGGCTATGGAGACGTATCCCTGCCACACGCCGAAACCGCTCTGGAGCGAACAGGATCCGGACGATTGGTGGAAAGCGACCGTCGCAACGATCCGGCAGGTGGTCAAATCGGCCCGACTCAAGCCGTCCGACGTCCGGGCGATCGGGCTCTCGGGCCAGATGCACGGCTCGGTCTTCCTCGACGCCCAAAATAAAGTGCTGCGGCCGGCGATTCTCTGGAACGATCAGCGGACCGCCACCGAGTGTGCCGAAATCGAGCAACGAGCCGGGGGACGCTCGAAGTTGATCCGGCTGGTCGCCAACCCGGCCCTGACCGGTTTCCAAGCCCCCAAAATCCTCTGGCTTCGGAACCATGAGCCGCGAAAATTTGAAAAAACGCGAAAAGTACTTTTGCCAAAAGACGAAATCCGCCGCCGTTTGACCGGTGAATATGCGACCGAGGTGAGCGATGCCGGCGGGACGCTGCTGCTGGACGTTGCCAAGCGGCGATGGTCGAAAAAGTTGCTCGGTTGCTTGGACCTCGACGAGGATTTGCTGCCGAAATGCTACGAATCGGAGGATGTTACCGGTCAACTGACCTCCGAAGCGGCCAAGCTGCTCGGGTTGTCGAGCGACTGTCTGGTCGTGGGCGGGGCGGGCGACTGTGCGGCGGGCGCAGTCGGAAACGGGATCGTGAATCGCGGCATTTTAAGCACGTCGCTGGGCACTTCCGGCGTCATGTTTGTTCACTGTGACGAAATGAAGGTCGATCCGAAAGGCCGCGTTCACACGTTTTGCCACGCGGTGCGGGATAAGTGGCACATGATGGGGGTTACACTCTCGGCGGCCGGGTCCTTGCAATGGTTCCGCAACACCCTCTGCCAGGCGGATATTGCACAGGCGAAGCGTCTGAAGCGGGATGTTTACGATCTGTTGACCGAAGAGGCCGAAAAGGTCCAGGCCGGAAGTGAAGGACTTTTCTGGCTGCCCTACCTTTCCGGCGAGCGAACGCCGCATGCCGACCCGAACGCCCGGGGCTGTTTTATTGGCCTGACGCTCGGCCACCACCGGGGCCACATGATCCGTAGCATCATGGAAGGGGTTACGTACTCGCTCCGCGAAAGCCTCGATATTTACGCCGGGCTGGACGTTCCCATCCGCCAGATTCGAGCCTCGGGAGGAGGGAGTCGAAGTCAACTCTGGCGTCAGATTCAAGCAGATGTTTTTGGCAAAAAGGTCGTCACGATCGGCACCGAGGAGGGACCGGCTCTTGGCGTGGCCTTGTTGGCGGCGGTTGGGGCGGGCGAGTTTGGCAGTATCCAAGAAGCATGCCAGGCGGTGGTCGAAGTGACGGCCGAAACCCCGGTCGACCGTAAAACGGCCAAGATTTACGACCGCAGGTTCCCCCTCTATCAGGGGTTATATGCATCGCTTCAGGCCCGATTTGAGCAGATTGCCGATCTGTAAAACTCATTTTTGGAGAGGGCGGCCCAGTATTTGATAAAAAAGCAAAAACTGAGGTTGACCCCCCTGATGAAATCTCTATAATTCGCCCGTCCTTATTTTTGGGACATGTATGTTTCATGGGCGTAAAAAGAGTACGCCACGCGTAAAGAAACCATTTGAGCGTAAGATATACACGCCGGCGCAAGGATGCGCAAAGAAAAATTTTTCTTACAGACAAAGGATTGTCACTATCATGCGATACCGTACTTTTATTACGCTAGCTCTTATCGGTATTTTGAATATCGGCCTTGTGGGCTGCAAAACGAGCGGCAGCTGGGCGACCACTTCGTACAGCAAATCGGCCTTAAACCCGGCGACTTGGACCTACACTGGTCCTGGTTCGAGTTCTTCTCAAGTAGCAGCCAACGAAAACGAAGCGCCTGCCTATCCCGACAAGCCGTCCAATGGTGCGACTCCGACGGGCGTCAATATTCAGACGGGCAACGTCACGGATTCTTCCGCATTGGCCAACACCGGCAATACGGCTCCGACATATCCTTCCAACAACGGATATGCGGCGAATAATACGCAAAACTATCTGGTTCCCCAAAACGGACCTTATGGTGCAACGGTGAATCCTTATCCGCAAGTTGCCATGAATAACCAGGACCCGAGCTATACGGGTGCCTCGAATAATACGACAACGAGTGGCTATCCTTCCAACAACTATAATTACAACAACAATACGGGTGCCTCGACCACGCCGACCTATCCTTATCCGGGCAACAATTCGACGGGAACTTCCGTAACCCCGAATACCCAGGGTAACAATGCGACCCAGTATCCCAACCAGAACAATAGTTATAACAACAGCTACTCGCAGCCAAATTATCCTTCCAATAACTATTCCCCGCCGACGAATGATACGACGAATTCCGTAAACAATCCCTATCGGGCCAGCAATCCGCCGACCGCCGCGGATAACTACGGAAACCAAAGTAACGCACAACTTTTCGAGAACGATCCCAACAGTCGCTACTACAATCCTTCGGGTAATACGACCAACAATACAACATCCACGACGCCGAACACCTCAAGTGGCTATCCGACCAATACGACGGAAGCCGCCAGTACGGGCAGCTATGATTACTCGTCCTCTTACGGCAACACTCCGTCCTATGAACCGGCGGCGAATACGACGAACAATACCCCCGATACCTCCGGCGGTTTCCGACCGGGTAGCACTTCCGACTATACAGGTACCGGCACGAACGCAGCCACGCCTACGACGGGTGCGTATGGTACGACGACAACGCCCGGTGCAACGCCCCCGGACACGTTTGACTATAACTATGGTACTCCGAGGACCGGCGATCCGTCAGGTTATAACACGCCGAGCTATAATCCGGCGGGTGCAGGTTACGATCCGAACACAGGATACGGCACTACCCCGGCCACCACGCCGACGCAAAACACGACACCGAACTATTCCAACCCGGCTGCTTACTCCAATCCGACAGGCGGCACAAGCGGTTATCCCAGTTCGACGACGCCGAGCACCAATTACTCGACTCCAGCATATAACCCTGCCACGCCGGCATACACGCCGTCGTCGCCGGGTACGACAGCGCCGAACTATAGCGTACCG
>JASFHG010000391.1:0-4427 GCA_050123355.1 Planctomycetia bacterium | reverse complement strand
TGGGGTCAACCCGAATTTGCCCGGCGAAACCTGCCCCCTCATTGGGTTGGTTTTGCGGAGGAAAGGCCATTATTCCCGCCGGAATCCTTGCCAACGCTGTAGGTCGGGATTTATCTTGATGTTAAGAGCTTATACGAAAACCTGTTAGCCTGGCCGCTTGCGGCCGGTTTTGGGATATCCCGTCGCAGGCGACGGGGCTAACATCTTTCTGAACAGGAGATAAAAGATGAGTAAGCTGACATGGCTCGGGCATGCGTGCTGGATGATCGAGAGCGCGGGGCATACGGTCCTGCTCGACCCGTTTCTGACCGGTTCGCCAACCGCGGCCGCCACGCCCGAGAAGGTCTCGCCCAATTTTATCCTCATCTCGCACGGACATGCCGACCATGTGGGCGACACCATCTCGATCGCGCGTCGGACCGGGGCGACGGTGATCGCGATCGTCGAGGTCGGCCAGTGGCTCGCTTTGCAGGGTGTTCCGCAGCAGCAGATCCACACGATGAATCTTGGCGGCGGTTACGATTTTCCGTTCGGCTGTGTTCAGATGACGTTGGCCACGCACACGTCGACGATGCCCGACGGTTCCTGCGGCGGCAACCCGGCCGGGTTTATCGTCTCGCTGCCGGAGGGGAACGTCTACTTCGCCTGCGACACGGGCCTGTTCGGCGATATGCAGATCATCGGCCGCCGCGGGATCGAGCTGGCCGTCCTGCCGATCGGCGACAACTTCACGATGGGCCCCGACGATGCATTGGAGGCGGTCCGCCTGATCACGCCGCGTCGCGTCGCCCCGATGCACTACGGCACCTGGCCGCTGATCGCCCAAGACGCCGAAGCCTGGGCCACCCGCGTCAAAGAAGCCACCGAAACCACGCCAATCGTTCTTGAGCCGGGCGGTGTGGTGGAATTGTGAATATCATAACGCAACGTCTATCACGCGGAGGCAAGCCCCGCCGCTAACAAGCGACGAGCAAGCTCGACGGCTAAAAGGCACACAAAAAACGCATTTTGAAATCCAAAGCGGTGACAAGTCGCCGCACTCCAAAAACTACTGCTCATTCGCGAACGGGAAGATGTTGTCCCACATTTGGTCCATGGTGCGGAGGGCGGTTTTGATGTCGAGGGCTTGGTAGGACTTGCCGGTTGGGGTTTCGCGGATTTCGACGAGCTCTTTCTCTTGGAGTTTGCGGAGCGCGTCGTCGACTTCGAAATCGACTTTCAGGCCGAAGGTCTCGTGGAGCCATGATTCGACGGCCCGGTCGAGCTCTTCTTGCGTCGTCTCCGTCTCTTTTCGCAGGTGCAGGATGTAGTAGGCCAGGAGCATTTCCTTGACCTCTTCTTCTTCGGCCGTGTTGACCAGCCGGTTCAGGACGCATGCGTTGTTGGCGAGGCCTTGATAGTACAGGTTGGTCGAGAGGGCCCGCATGTACTTGGTGCGGCAGGAAAAGAAGCTGAGAATTCCTTTAACGAACGCCATGACAAAGCCAAAGAGGACCATCAGGAACAGGATGGGGCTGAACGCGGCGGCGAGCAGCAGCTTGAGGAGCGGGGTGAGGATGCCGCCCAGCAGCGAGGAGCCGATCTTGATCCGGTCGAAGAAGGGCATGCGTATCTGGGGTGCCGGCGAGACGATCTTCAGGTCGCGGAGCAAAATATCCTTGAAAAGTTTTAGCAAAACCCGGCCGTCCTGCGTCTGGGCCAGCAAGATGACTCGCCGGAACCGGAGGACGGTGGTCGGGCCGCAGAACCGGCGTCGGAACCAGCCGGGCATCCAGCGTTTCCAGCCTTGGTGAGGCCGTGGGCACTGATCGACACCCCGGTAGTAGATCCGAATGTCACGAAAATCGTCCAAGTTGACGCGGATCGCGATCCGTGCGAGCGGCTGGAGCTCGAGGATCTCTTGCAGTTGCTCGCGCGAGAGCTGGGTGTAGTTCCCTTGGATCAGCAGGTCGTGCACCCGGCTGGAGAATCTGGCCCGACATTGATCGAGTTCTTCCTCCGAGAGCGATTCGTGAAAGAGCAGGTCGGTGTCCGGGTCGAAGGGGCCGTAGTCGTCCAACAGTTCGTTGAGCCACGAGTGGAACTCGAAGTGGAAGCGTGCCCGCATGATCGTGAACAGGTTGGCGAGCCCCTCTTTTTCTTCCTCGCGAAGCCGCGGGTTCTTCAGGGCGTGGTCGATGATCGTCTGAAGGTGGACGGGTATGAACCGGTCGCGTCGCTGTAGCAGCTCTTGCAACGACCCGGTGAAGATTCCCGAGCGGAGCAGCTCGTCTTCGTTTTGGCAAAGCGCGACGGTTTGGGGCGTTTCTTGGTCCATTTTGCTTATTGAGCTCGTTGGAGGATTTCGGTGAGGACTTCTTGAGTGTATTGGTGAAGGTCCCAGTGATCGATGCAGAGGAGGATGTTTTCGACGAGGAGCGGGATGGCGTCGTCGGGGATGCCGGCTTCGGCGAGCGTCGTCGGGCTGCCGATCGAGTCGAACCAATCGCGGAGCGTCTCGACGCCTGCTCGGGCGGTGGCGGCATCGGTCGAGCCTTGCTGTCCGAAGACATTTTTCGCGAAACGGGCGATTTTGCCGACGTTTCCTTGGTCGACTTGATAATCGAGCCAAGCAGGCAGGACGACCGAGAGCGAGGCACCGTGCGGTGTGTCGTAGAGGGCGCTGAAGCTGTGGCCGATCATGTGGTTCGGCTTCCACCAGTCGCCGACTCCCGCCGGGGCCAGCCCGTTCCAAGCGAGCGAGGCCGCCCACATGAACGTCGCCCGTGCGTCGTAGTCGTCCGGTTTCTTGATCGCCCGATCGATGCTCTGGCGGATCGCGGTCATGACCGCCTCGACGTAGCCGTCTTGGATCGGGGCCCACGGGTCGAGGTGCGTGAAGTAGCTTTCCGACAGGTGGGTAAACGCGTCGACGCCGGCGTAGGCGGTGTAGTTGGCCGGGACGGAGAAGGTCGTCGTCGGGTCGAGGATCGAGACGACCGGATAGAGCGCTGACGAGCCCATCCCATATTTCTCGCCCGTCTCGTGGTTGGTCAGCACGGTACCGCCGTTCATCTCGGTGCCGGTGGCGGCCATGGTGAGGACCGTCAGGACCGGCAGCGCTCGGTCGGGCACTTTTTCCACGTAGAAGCTCCAGACGTCACGATCCGCGACGGCTCCGGCCGCGATCGCCTTGGCCTCGTCGACCACGCTCCCGCCACCGACGGCGATCACGAAGTCGATCTTTTCTTCTTTGGCCAGCTCGATTCCTTTTCGGGTATGCTCGACCGTCGGGTTAGGCTTGACGCCGGAGTACTCAACCCGCTCGATCCGTGCCTCGTCCAACGACGTGACGACCTGATCGTAGGCACCGTTTTTCATGATGCTCCCGCCGCCATAGACGAGCAGTGCCCGCCCGTCCCGCATCTGAGCATATTGCCCGATCTGGCCGATGGTCCCTTTCCCGAAAACGATTTTGGTCGGATTGCAGAAGGTGAAGTTACGCATGGGGAAGTGTTTCCTTATCGAATAAACAGCAGAGGGCAATAGCAAGTTTTGCCTTATGATGGTGCTTTGATTATAAGAGAAAATGGTTCAATTTCCAGGGATCCAAAGAGACGGTTTCGGGATTCTTTTGGAGAAAATAGGTAATTTGTTCGTTGCCTTTGCCTAGATACTATTGACGCCTTTTGGGTGAACAATACAATTTATTCACAGGACTCATCCGCGATATTAAAGAGGTGAAACCGACTATAAAGACTACTCCAAAAGTGGTTTAAAATGTGTCATGAAGAAGAATCACAGAAAAGTGACGGAACAAAAACAACCAAAACGTTCGGGGCCAGTCAATTATCACACTGGCAAGTTCCCGCCCAAAAAGGCAATTGATTGGCAACAGCTTGTACCTCTAATTGGCCCCGCCAGTGATGCGGTTGCACGTTTCGATGGTTTACTCACGGCAATGCCCAATTCTTATATTTTGATGTCGCCTCTAATGACGCAAGAAGCTGTTCTTTCCTCACGAATCGAGGGGACTCAAGCGACCATGGGTGAGGTAATGGAGTTTGAAGCAGGCTTAGCCAAAGAACCCGATGCTGAAAAAGTAGCTGCTTTTGAAGAAGTGTTAAATTATCGATACGCTTTAGACAAGGCAATTGCCCTTCTTTCTAAACTTCCTATCTGTGGTCGGTTACTTCGACAGGTGCATGATGTTCTACTTTCGGGCGTGCGTGGTCATAATCGTGGTAAAGGGAAGTTTCGTGTAATCCAAAACTATATTGGTGCCATTGGATGCACGGAAGAACAAGCAAGGTTCGTTCCGATTTCGCCGGAAAATCTGACACTTGGGATGAAGCAATGGGAAGTCTACTTGAATAGTAATGCACCAGATCTCTTGGTTCAATTGGCTATTGTCTATGCAGAATTTGAATCGCTCCACCCATTTCTTG
>JASFHG010000390.1:0-4453 GCA_050123355.1 Planctomycetia bacterium | reverse complement strand
TTTTTTGCTCGAATCTGGTGAAGGATCTCGCGAGGGGGCCTGTTTTTAAGAAAAAGGCGGAGATCAAAATCCCCAAGGCGGCCCCGAAACAGGTGTCGCTCACGAAATGGGCACCTGCGTTGATCCGTTGCAAGGCGACCAGCGCGGCGAGGGTCGCAAACCACCATCGGCCGCGAGGATAAATGAACGAAAGGCAGCAAGCCAACGCAACCGCCCCGGTCGTGTGGGCGGAGGGGAAGCTTTGAAGTGAGTGGCCGCCGTCGCCGAGCGGGAAGAGCTTGTGGAACGACACGAAGATCGACTGAGTCCAATCGAACAGGTTGTCGAACGCTTTCGGTCGATAGCGGGCAACCATCATCTTCACCAGATTGGCCCCCAGTCCGACGGCGAGCAGGCAGGCGATCATCCGTGGGAACTGGCGACGATGGTTCGGGTCGAGTACGAACATCGTGATCAGAATCAGCGTGATCCCGACACCGTGTCCGAACGCTTCACTGAAGTCGAAGATCTTTTTCAGGTCGCCTGGCAGCTTGTCTTGAATGCACCACTGAGCGACATGGCTATCGACCATAAAGGCGACGACACCCAACACGGCGAAAGCGGCCGAGGCGAGAAACCATCGCCAGGCTCCTCGGTTCGACTCGGGTTGTAGTAGCGGTTGCGTATCCATGTCCCTCTTTTTAGTCGTTCCTTTGACGTGCGCCAAGCCGAGTTTTAGAGAACTTCTCTCCGCGCACAACGAAACCTCGGCGAGGCTTTGATACTCCACCGAGGTTCGATTGACGTAGGGAAAATTGGGTTGGTCAGGAAGTCGCCTGACCCGTGAATTACTTCGTTTTCAAGTGCGTGTTAAACGCTTCGATGCATTCGGCCGGGTTGGCTCGGAATTGGTTGAGCGACTCTTGGTTCGAGAACATGTAGAGTCGTCCGCGATAAACCGCACACAGGTCGGTCCGTCCATCCATCATGCCACCGCCTGCCAAGGCGACGATCGGATCGATGCCCGCGTAATAAGGGGCATAGAGTTCCGGGTTCCGGCAGAAGGTATCAAACGCTTCGCGGCTGGAGAACTTGTAGCTCCGTCCCTTGTGCGAGGCGGTCCACTGAGCATTTCCCTGGACCCAACGCTCGTTGAGAACCAGCTCGACCGGACAGTAGCCTTCCAGAGCGAGCGGTTGCGACGGTTCGGCGACGGTTGTCGGAATCGCCTCGGGCATGGGTGCTTCTTGGGATTGCTGATACTGGACGTGTCGACCTTCCGCAGGGACTTGCGTCTCGGGCATTGGTGCGGACGCTTCCACTTGTGTGCGACGCGATCGCCATTGGTCCGACGGAACCGGATTGTTGTGGACCGGAGCAGGCGTTTCGTTGTAGATCGGCGCGGGTGTCACGTTCTGTGTCGGAACCGGGGACGGATCGTTATAGATCGGGGCCGGTTGACGACGTGTCGGAACGTAAGACGATGGTCGAACGCTTGGCATCGGTGCAGGCGTATAGGCCGGCGTCGAAGATTCCTCGGTCGTTGGCGGCAGAGGCTCGATGGTCCCTTCTTGCACGATCAACGAACTTGCCTTGGGCATCGGAGCATCTTTCAACTCGATGGTCGGCGTCGTGGGAAGTGGAGCTTTTTGCTCGTTCAGGCCGCTGTCACTCGGAAGAGGAGTGTTTTCAGGTTTCTTCTTGTCCTTCTCTTCTTCCGTTCCTTCGATCGAGAACGGTTCGGCGGGCAAGATGTCCGGCGAGATTCCCCCTTCCGGGTCTGGATTGAAGGGAATCTCTCCCGAAGGAATTTCTCCCGAGGGAATGCCCGGATCCAAACCGCTTGGTACTTGCGGTACATTGAACGGAATGTTGGTCTCGCCGGTCCCTTCAATGTTAAGCCCATTGAGTCCGGGGCCTGTGCCAGGTCCAAATCCCGGAGTGCCGTCGATATTGACGTCCGGATACTTTTCTTTTTCCAGCTTGACCGGTTTTTGGCCTTTGCCATGAGGAACCTCTTCTCCACCACTGGGTGGTACAACCCCTCCGACATCGTCGCGGTCTTCCCCGGGCCACGGCATCCATTGACGCGGGGACCATCCCCAAGGATGACCTGGCCGGCAGCAACGGCCACTAACGCAATATCCATGATTTTGTGGACATGCGTATGGATTGTAAGAACCCCCATGAACGCAAGGCGATCCTGGGGCACAGGAGCAATCGCCTGCAAAGACATTGGTGACCATGGCCACCATGGCGACACACGCCACCAGGGCGAGCGTCTGAGTAACTCGAAGTAACATGAAATTTCCCCCCAATAGTCAAATGACGATTCGCTGGTGCGAATCTAAATCAAAATGATGTTTTTAAAAAGTTTTTGTAAATCTCCCGTGCGGATCTTTGGCAAGATTGCAGCAGGTTGTGAGTTTTTGATAATGGTTCAGCGCTCGTTGCACACGACGGGTTGATTGGCTTGTTCAACGAAGTTGTTAATATCCTCCACTGGTCTGTCTATAACCGACGAGTTGCAGGTTTCGGACGGCGGAGGCGATGAGGGAGCTGAAGCCGGCGACGCGTTCGAAGGGGCCGATGATTCGGTTGAGGTAGCCGGAGAAGGCCATCATCGGGTCTTCCTTGATGTATACGCGGTCGCCGGGCAGGACTTGGTAGTTTGTGTCGGTCACGGCGCCGGCGGCGATCGCGTCCCATTCGATCGGGAGGATTTGTTCGCAGCCGGTTCCTGCCGGGGCAGGCCGCGCGATCCACATCCGCTTGCTCGAGAGTTGGGACAGGCCTTGCACGCGGCCGATCGCGTCGAGGACCGTCTCGTTGCCGGTGATCGGGAGCGTCATCACGTTGTCGCCCATCGCACCCCCGGCCGTGATCACGTAGTAGACCTTGCTGTTGTAGGCTGCCACGTCGACCGATACTTCGGGCGAGTCGAGGAAGCCGCGTCGCAGGTGGTTTTCGAGAATCTTCTTCGCCTCGGAAAGGGTCTTGCCCGAAAGGTAAACCGAGCCGTATTGTCGCAGGTTGACCGTCCCGTCCGGACCGACGAGGTACGTGCCGGTGATCGGCTGCAGGCCGGACGCCCGTGCCAACTGGACCGAGACCTCGGGGTTCGCAAGGACCTCCACCAGCTTGGTCTTGATCACGTCGTGGGCCTCCTGGATCGTCATCCCTTGGACCCGGACCGTCCCGTAGGCCGGCCCGAGATCGATGTTCCCCTCGGCCTCGACCAAAAAGTAGCCGTTGATCGGGTACTTCAGCAGCGTGTTGATCGCGTTGACCTGCAACACGTCGTACTGCTCGATGTGATACGGCGACGGCGGCACCAGCTTGAGCACCTCGATCTGAATCAGATCCGGCGGCTCGATCCGATACGCCGGCAGGGAGCGCATCTGAAGCTCCACCGGTGCCTTCACCTGCGGCGGCGGCGTCACTTCATCCTCATGGTAAAAGTTCATCGGGCTACAACCCGTCAAAACCATTCCCAATAAGCCCACTATCAACCACCTGGAATTAAGGAGAGCGGTTGGTCGCATGGTTCATATCTCCGAGACGTTAAGGATTTCAATCTTGGTAGTTTAGATAAACTAGGTAAGTGCACTATAGGTGCACCATGGACGATCTAGCGTCACATTCGTCATAATCGTCAAGATTTACCATCAACTTAAACGGTTTTGTTGGGTTTAACGGATTCGTTGAGTAGGCAATATAAACAAGATGGATAGCTCTTGTGTGGAGAAGCAAGCAAAAAAGTTTTCCTTGGTGACAAGTAGGATACCAGAAAAATCACTTAGAAACTGAATCATATAAGCACAATTTTTACGGAAAACAACGGCTTTTTGCCAGGAAAGTCAACTTAATCGGCATAAATTACGGGAAATGTCAAATTGACTGATAAACTGCCAATTTATTGCAAGACCACCCCGTTTCCTTTTGGGAAAAGGTGTGGTAAGTTTGGTAAATCTGCTGCACAGGTTTATCTCCTTTGCGGCATCCGAAACGTCGGTATGGGCTTTTTGGGCTATTACCGAGATAATAGTGATCGCAAGCATGGTGTTTGCGTCGTAACACAAGGGTCTGTCTTTTTAGTGAAGGAACTTATTGGTGGCAAAAGAAGAAAAAAATGAAAACGGTGCAGAATCGACTCCCCAAGCGGCTCCTGCTGCACAGCAACGTCCGCAAGTCCAGATCGACGATACCGGCGCGTTGGCCAGCTATGCGAACTTCTGTCGCGTAACGGGCACGCCTGAAGAGCTGATCATCGACTTTGGTTTGAACCCCCAGCCGTTCGGTGTTCCGACACAGCCGATTCCCGTCACCCAGCGTTTGATTACGAATTTCTACACCGCAAAGCGTATGCTCCACGCCCTGACGCTCACGATCCAACGTCATGAAGCGACCTTTGGCGTTCTCGAAACGGACGTCCAAAAGCGCGTCATGCCCGGCGTCAGCACGGCCGGCCCCG
>JASFHG010000389.1:0-4459 GCA_050123355.1 Planctomycetia bacterium | reverse complement strand
CAACGGAATCAAAAAAACTCGCGGATATTCTCAAGGAAAACCGTGCCTATGAGCTGGCTATTCCATTCTACCAACGGGCTATCGATACACCTCTCACTGACGAGGAAGCAAAAGAAATCCTCAAACGCATTTCCACGCCGATGTTCTTCCTCCCGGAGGAAAAGGGGATCGGAGAACGTATGCAAGCCAGTTTCAATTATCACGCCTTGGAGGAAATGGCGGATTGCTTGAATCTTTCCGGACAGCATGAAGAAGCACAAAAAAAGGTAGAAGAACTCTCCAGGCTCAGTAAGAAATATGGCTACTTTTTCAATACCAATTTGGCCGGTACCGTTCAACAGGGCAGCGGATACCGAGTAATCGAAAAGCAGATCAAGGACGAAGAAGAG
Source organism: Planctomycetia bacterium (assembly GCA_050123355.1). Taxonomy (GTDB): domain Bacteria; phylum Planctomycetota; class Planctomycetia; order Pirellulales; family Thermoguttaceae; genus JASFHG01. The sequence continues at coordinate 4,070 of JASFHG010000389.1, read as the reverse complement.
ATTTCCAAGGAACTGCCCCAATATTGGAAAAAACGGGCAGATTATTATCGCGGCCGCAAGGAAGCAGACCAGGAAGAGGCCGCCTTACTGAAACTCCTCTCATTTTACCCGTTACCTGAAAAGATTGCCCCCTCCAACGCCAAGGCAAAAGAGGAAAACCATAAACGTTCGGATGCATTTTATCGATATGTCGCTTTCCTGAATCGTCGAAAACGCTACGAAGAGGCCGTCAAGTTGTGCAAGAACGAAATCCAAAAAGTTCCTCATGATTTCCCAACGGCAGATGACGCGGTATATCTACTCACCCGCTCTAAGCTCGATAATTACACCAACTGCGATGACCCGATTCTTTGGGACTGGCTTTCGAAACAGACCGAGTGGGGGTCTACGGCGAAAGATCTTGTCGCGGACCTGCTGGCGACAGCGATCCAAAAAGACAAGCATGACAACTTCAAGAAGTATTCGCCTGCGTTCGATCGCTGTTTCGAGCGTGCGAAGGCTTTGGCCTTCCGCAACGGCCCTGCTCATGCACGCAAACTGGCGGAAATGCTGGATAACAAGGGAATGGGGCATTCGGATCAGATCATTGCCATCCTGACCCATCCGGCGTTGAAAAACGAGCGTAACACCCGTTTACTGAGAAGTGCGTACTTGCGACAGGGAAAATGGAGGCATGTTGAAAGATCTCTTCCCAAAACGATTGACGGTTTATATGACCCGGGGGGGCTCCTCGGAGGCATTGCGATTGTGGCCGCAAGATCGGGCGATAAGGCCAATGCCATGCGGCTGTGGCGACGGGCGTTTAATATGGCACCGTGCGATACGAATGCCCTTTACGGGCTGGTCAATGCCGGCATGAAGGAAGATCTGCGTCGATTCTATAGTGAGGTGCGTGGCAAATTCCCCAACCCCGAAGGGATCGACCGAGCCATGGCCAAACTCGAAAAGATCGAGCCGTGAACGAACTAAAATCGTTAGGGTCTTGCCGACATTTTGAAGACAAAACAAAAAAAGCGGTGTTCCCTCGTTGACAGGAACACCGCTCGTGGAGTTTGGATAACAATTCAAAAGAATTTTACTTCAAAGATTGCCTCCATCGCCTTTCAGGTTTTGCACACCGATGGGCCCTATTGCGCCAGCGTAAGGATCATCGACATGTCGGGACTCACAATTTATTTGGGTACGCTTCAAAGGTAGTCCTCAACAAAAGTGCTACATAGGCTTGCCTCTTTCTTCTAACGTTCCGCAGGTTACAGTTCAGCAAGCGTTTTCTCTTCGGAAGCCGCTTGACGGAGCTTGCTCATCGCCCGCATTTCGATTTGCCGGACCCGTTCTTTCGTCACTCCCAGTTGGGAGCCGACTTCTTTTAGGGTATGCGGCCTGTCACCCTCGACAAGCCCGTATCGGGTCACAATGATCTCGTGCTCGCGAGGGTCGAGTCGATCCAGGATGTGCCGGATCAGCTCTTGTCGCTTGGCAAAGAGGAGTTCTTCCTCTCGCTGGTCGGATCGCTCGTCCTCGGTTTCGAGGAAGAGCTCGCCGGCCGCCGTTCGGAACCGATCCCGATGGCGATGTTCGCCGGGGATGCTCCGAGCGAAATTTTTCATTACCGCCCAACTGGCGTAGGTGCTGAACTTATTTCCACGTGCGAAGTCGAACTTCTCGACCGCTCGCATCAGCGAGACGTTGCCGTCGCTGACCAGCTCGAAGAATTCTTCCGAGGGGCCCACGTGGCGTTTCGCAATGGAAACGACCAGCCGCAAATTGGAGCGGATGATTTGGTTCTTCGTTCGGACCACCTGCTCGTAAGTCTCTTCGATCCTTTCCATCAACCGCGTTTTCGGCTGGTCAAAATCCAGCTCGTCGCGGAGCCGGCTCGCCTTGTATTTCAGGAAGTTCATCTTACGAAACAGATGGGCTTCCTGCTCGCGAGTCAGCAGGGGGATCTCATATAAACTTGCCAAATAAGGTGGCAGGCCAGTCGGCACGCGCCCCTTGCGGTGCGGCGTGTCGCTTTCGGGCATCGGGCCGAGGATCTCGTCTTCGGCATCGGTCCCGAGGGCCTGTTCAAACAGTTCGTTGTCAATGTAATCCAAGGGGAGCGTCTCGATTCGGTGGACGCGGACCTCGGACAATATCCGTTCGATCGCCGTCTTCGGACGGCAGTATCGTTTGGCGAGTCTCTCGATCGGGTGGCCTGAGGTGTGCAGATCGTAGATCCGCTCTTTCAGCTCCATCGGCATCTTTCCTCGCATGTGCGGGAAGAGAGGCTTGTCGGGATGGTCCCGATCGTAATCTCGCAGTGTGTATCGGATCGTTTCGAGACTTCGGCCGCTCCATCGTGAGACGATCTTAATCACCTCTTTCGGGCATTTGCCCGCCTCGGCCAAGTGTCGAACGCGATCGATGATTTGTTCCTTCTCTTCGGCGGTCAGTTGCGTGAACTGTTTTCCTCGCTGAATCCGGTTTTCGTTGTTTCGGATGAAATCATCCACCGAACTCTTGAGGAACCCGACACGCTTCCGCCCGTCGAAGAGGAATTTTCGGCTGACGAGCCCCTGTCTGCGCCAACGGGAAATGGTCTTTGTCGAGACGTTGAACTTTTTGCTCAACTCGTCGATCGTCAAGACCGGCTCGCCGGCCTTCTGGCTTGGTATATCCGCGGCATCCGAAATATCCTCGACGAACAACTGCAGGTCGTGAATCACGTCTTTGCCGCTTAGTAACAATTTCTGGCCCTCGTAATGGTTGACAATCCGAGAGAAAATAAATTCAAAACTATAATCTAATGCCGGATCAAGGCCGGCGATCATCTTTTCGGCACGGTTCGCCTGTCGGAGCAACTCTTGACGCGAGGCGTCGTGAAGCTGCCGGTCGCGAAGCTGCCGAATTACGTCGGTTCGATAGCTCGTATTCATCGTTCCACTCCTTTCAGGTTTGCTGCTTCCACAAGTTGCAAATCGCGAACATCCTGTTGCACATAAGCAACCCACTCGAAAACAGCGCCAGCTCCGTTTTGGGGAGGTTTGTGTTTGATAAGTCTGTCCGGGGGGACGAGACCAACCAAACGGGACACTTGTTTTTCTTGTTCTCTTTCAGTTGTCTACAGTGATAGACGCCAGCCTGAAAAGAACGTTACAAGAAATCCGCGAAACTTGCGGATTATTTATAGATTTTCCAGTAATTATCCCTCCCCCAAGAAGCAGGACGTCGCGGAAAAACCCTACTGAACAAAGACTTAGACGCCCTTCCCAACGTTTTCTGAAAAGTCAAGTAAGAAAAAAAGTTTTCTCGAAAAAGTGCCATAACACTCGACACTTCAGTGACAGGTCGGTTGTTATTATTTACGAAAAACTATGCAGCAACGTTCACAATGACAAGTGACAGGTAGGCTGTTTTTATGCACGAGAAAATATGAACAAGTCCAAGCCGAAATTGGGACGCGAAGCGTGCCTATTTCGGGTTAGAGCTATGTGTTTTGTTACCTTACCCGGAATAGGACATGCTTCGCAGTCCAATTCCGGCTTGATAAAGAAGTGGTAACTCTAAATACCTGAGTCTCAAAACTCACACCACCAACCACTTCGTCCAGGACCATTTGCTCAACAGCCATGCGAAGAACGTGCTCCCGGCGGCGGCGAACAGGAAGACGCCGAGGTCCAGGTGCCAGGTGAGTGATAGGTCCACTTGGTTCGCGACCGCTTCGGCGACCTTGATAAAGAGCAGGTGCGAAAGATAGATGCCGTAGGCAAGGCCACCGAGTTTGGCGACTCGGGCTACCCAGGCTGCTTGTAGCGGAGCCAAGGCCATCAGCATGAAGCCGAGCCCGGCGAGCGTCTCGAGCAAACGGCAACGGCCACCATAATAAAGGGTGATCATCGTGCCGACGAACAGCAAGAGCCCCACGACGGTCGTCGCACGGCGTTCCAGCAGCTTACCGAGTAGGCCGTACAGCAGGGCCAAGCTGATCCCGAGTAGCACCGGCGGCGTCGCATTGAAAATTAAGCATCCATATTCATACGCCTTGTCGGTCGGCTCCATCGCGATCGGCAGCACGGCCAGGCCGATGC
>JASFHG010000388.1:0-4468 GCA_050123355.1 Planctomycetia bacterium | reverse complement strand
AACTTCCCCGGGTCGTTGTTGATGTTCAGGGTGCAGGATGCCTCGCACGGGGCCGGGCAGACGCGGCCGGTCACCTCGGGGAAGTTGTTCGTCGCGTGGAGCACGTCGCACGCCTGCTTCCACAGCCCGCGGTAAATCAGGTCGTTGAACTCGGGGATCCGGTTACCCAGCGGGCAACCCACGCCATGACAGAACGGGACGCCGCAGTCCATACACCGAGCGGCCTGCTCGTGGAGCACGTCCGGCGTAAGCGGGACCTCGACCTCGCCGTAGTCACGAACCCGCTCCTCCTTGGGACGGTAGCCCGGTGCAACGCGAGGGTATGTCATGAAACCTTTGGGATCTGCCATGGTGGTTCGCTCGGTGTTTTTATTTATGTTCGCTTACGTTAGCGGCGGGGCTTGTCCCCGCGCTTTGACCGTACTATTTATCGGTAACGGTGAAGTTTTAGTGGTTGGCTTGTTTTCACAAAAACGCATTCTGATTACAATATTTACCGTTAAAACGCGGGGACAAGCCCCGCCGCTAACAACTTTGTTTTTTACTCGTTGTACGTATACACTTCTTCAGTAGCCGGGGTTTGGTCGCCGGCGACTTGCTCGCGTTCGCGGAGTCGTTCCAACGCGCGGCGGTAGTCGATCGGCATGACCTTGACGAACTGGCCGGCCATCTCGGCCCACTTGTCGAGGATCCGGCGTCCCTGGTGGCTGTCGGTGTACTCGGTGTGGCGGCGGATCAGCTCGTAGAGCATAGCCCGCTCTTCTTCTCGCCAGAGCGACTCGAGGTCGACCATGTCGAGGTTGCAGAGCGTGTCGAAAAGTTGATGCTCGTCGAGCACATAGGCCACCCCGCCACTCATCCCGGCGGCGAAGTTGCGGCCGGTGCGGCCGAGCACGACGACCGTACCGCCGGTCATGTACTCGCAGCCATGGTCGCCGACCCCTTCGACGACGGCGGTCGCGCCGCTGTTTCGGACGGCAAACCGTTCTCCCGCCAGGCCGTTGATGAAGACCTCGCCGCCGGTCGCCCCGTAGAGGAGCGTGTTTCCGACCGCGACGTTGTTCATCGTCAAAAACGGCGAGCCGAGCGGCGTGGTCACCATGATCCGACCGCCGGAAAGGCCCTTGCCGAGATAGTCGTTCGCCTCGCCATGCAGGTCGAGCGTGATGCCCGGGGCGAGGAACGCGCCGAAGCTCTGACCGGCCGAGCCGTTGCAGCGGATCAGGATCGTGTCGTCCGGCAGCCCCTTGGCACCGTGGGCACGGACGACCCGGTTGCTGAGGATCGTGCCGATCGTCCGGTCGACGTTGCGGACGTTGACCTCGACCTCTCGTTTTTCTCCCTTTTCGATCGCATCGCCAAGCTCTTCGAGGATCTTGCGGTCAAGGTGTCCTTCGAGCGTATCGCTTTGCGGGCGGATACAGTGTCGCGGTTGCGTGGACGCATTTTCGGGCAAGGCAAAGAGGGCCGAGAAGTCGAGCCCCTTGGCCTTCCAGTGGTCGATCGCCTCACGGCACCGGAGCCGCTCGACCTGGCCGACCATCTCGTCGATGGTGCGGAAGCCGAGTCGGGCCATCAGTCGGCGTGCCTCTTCGGCGATAAAGTGCATGTAACGGACGATGAAGTCTGCCTTACCGGTGAAGTTTTTACGGAGCTCAGCCTGTTGGGTGGCGATCCCGACCGGACAAGTACCCAGGTGGCACTTCCGCATGAGGATACAGCCCATCGCGACGAGCACCGAGGTGCCGAACCCGAACCGCTCGGCACCGAGCAGCGCGGCGATCACTACGTCGCGGCCTGTCCGGAGCTGGCCATCGGTCTGGACAAGGATCCGATCACGCAGGCCGTTGAGCATGAGCGTCTGTTGCGTCTCGGCCAGTCCGATCTCCCACGGCGCGCCGGCCGACTTGATCGACGAGAAGGGACTCGCCCCGGTCCCACCGTCGTGGCCGCTGATGAGCACCTCGTCGGCGTTTCCTTTCGCCACGCCTGCAGCAACCGTCCCGACGCCAACCTCCGAGACCAGCTTGACCGAGACCTTCACGCCCGGGTTGGAGCACTTGAGGTCGTAGATCAGTTGGGCCAGGTCTTCGATCGAGTAAATATCGTGGTGCGGCGGTGGCGAGATGAGCGAGACGCCCGGCGTCGAGTGTCGCAGCCGCGCGATCTCCTCGGTCACCTTGTGCCCCGGTAGTTGACCACCCTCGCCCGGCTTGGCACCTTGGGCCATCTTGATCTGGAGCATCTTCGCCTGCGAGAGGTACTCCATCGTCACGCCGAACCGGCCGCTGGCGACCTGCTTGACGCCCGAGTTGGCCGAGTCACCGTCGGGGGTCGGACGGTATCGAGCCGGGTCTTCGCCTCCCTCGCCCGTGTTCGACATGCCGCCGAGCCGGTTCATCGCGATCGCCATCGTCTCGTGGGCCTCCTTGCTGATCGAGCCGTGCGACATCGCGCCGGAGTAGAATCGCTTGACAATCTCCGTGGCGGGCTCCACCTCGTCAATCGGGACCGGACGGGCACCATCGAAGTCGAAATCCAGCAGGCCGCGGAGCGTGCAAAGTTTTTTCGCTTGGTCGTTGATCGTTTCGGCAAATCGGTCGTATAGCTCGGGCCGGTCGCTGATCACGGCATGCTGCAGCAGCGTGATCGCCTCGGGGTCCCAGCGATGTAGCTCGCCATCCGTGCGATACTGATACTCCCCTTCGTGGCCCAGGTCCAGCGAGCCCGGGTCGCGTGGGCCGAACGCCTCGGCGTGCCGCTGGAGCGTCTCTCGCGCGATCATGTCCAGGCCAACGCCACCGATCCGCGAGGCGGTGCCGGTAAAATACGCGTCGACCAACTCGCGGTTCAGGCCGACCGCCTCGAACTGCTGGGCCGAGTGATAGCTGCGCAACGTCGAGATCCCCATCTTCGACATCGTTTTGAGGATACCCTTCTTGACAGCCGTGATATATTGGTCGGAAAGCTGAGCCAGGTCGTCGTTCTCGGGCAACAGCCCGTCGAGCGCGAGTTTGTGGATCGCCTCGAAGGCCAGGTACGGGTTGACCGCGTTGGCACCGTAGCCCGACAGGAGACAAAAGTGCATCACTTCGCGCGGCTCGCCGCTCTCGACGACGATCCCGACATCGCCACGGAGCCGGCGTGCCAGCAGGCCGTGGTGCAGGGCCGCCGTCGCCAAGAGGCTCGGGATCGGGGCCTTCGCCGGGGTCACGTCCCGGTCGCTGATAATCAACAGCGAGGCGCCCTCCTCGATCGCACGCTGACCGGCGTCGACCAGCTCGTCGAGCGACTGTTGAAGTGCCTTGGCCGGATCGTCCGACAGGGCGTCGAACAGGGCCGGGAGGGTCGCCACGTGAAAATCCTCGCGATCGACCGTGCGAAGCAGCTCGATATCCGCGTTCGTGAGGATCGGGTGAGAAAGTTTCAACTGGCGGCAGTGCTTCGGCCCCTCGTCCAACAGGTTCCGTTGCTTGCCGGTGTACGTCATCAGCGACATGACCAGCCCTTCACGTAACGGATCGATCGGCGGGTTGGTCACCTGGGCGAACAACTGCTTGAAGTAGGTAAACAGCAGCTTCTGACGGCCGGAAAGAACCGCCAACGGCGTGTCGGTCCCCATCGAACCGATCGGTTCCTGGCCATTGATCGCCATCGGGGCAAGGATCGTCTGCAACTCTTCGCGGGTATAGCCGAAACAACGGAGCAGCTCGAGCGACCGATCCGGCTGGCTCTCGCTCGATCGGGTCGGCTGCAAGAGACCTCGCAGCTCGATCCGGTTCTGTTCGAGCCAGCGACGATACGGCTTCTGGCGGACGATCTTTCCTTTGATTTCGTTGTCCAAAATGATCCGGCCCTCGACCGTGTCGACCAGGAACATACGCCCGGGCTGGAGACGGCCTTTCTGACGGATCTGCTCCGGCGGAAACTCGACGACGCCCGCCTCGCTGGCCATGACGACCAAGCCGTCGGTCGTCACTACGTAGCGGCAAGGGCGCAGACCGTTGCGGTCGAGCGTGCCGCCGACGAGCCGCCCATCGGTAAACGCCATCGCCGCCGGGCCGTCCCACGGCTCCATGGTCGACGCATGATATTCGTAAAACGCACGCTTGTCGGTGCTGATGTGATACTGCGGCCCGAACGCCTCGGGGATCATCATCATGAGTGCATGCGGAGTGGACCGGCCGGCCCGCACGAGCAGCTCCATCGCGTTGTCGAAACAGGCCGAGTCGCTGGCACCCGGTTCGAGGATCGGGAAGAGGTCCTCCAAACTGTCCGCCAACTCGGGACACTCCATCGTCTTTTCACTTGCCCGCAGCCGGTTCGCGTTCCCCCGCAGGGTGTTGATCTCGCCGTTGTGGGCAATCATGCGGAACGGCTGGGCCAGCTTCCAACTGGGGAACGTGTTAGTGCTGTATCGCTGGTGGACGATCGCCAAGGCACTCATCGTCCTCTCGTCGAGCAGGTC
>JASFHG010000387.1:0-4495 GCA_050123355.1 Planctomycetia bacterium | reverse complement strand
ATCGGACGTTCTTTGAAGGATCCTCCCTGGCTTCGAAGGTGGCTTTGACGTTTACCGAGGCGAGTCTCAGCCGGGAGACGGTATCGCTGGCCCGGGGATGTGACGCGGTCTGTATTTTTGTCAATGATAAGGCGGATGCCGAGGTGATCGGGTTGCTGGCCGAGTATGGCGTGAAGCTGATCGCATTGCGTTGTGCCGGGTTCAATAATGTCGATCTTCAAGCGGCCAAGGAAAACGGGCTCTGCGTCGTTCGAGTGCCAGGTTATTCACCGTATGCCGTGGCAGAGCATACCGTGGCGTTGGTCCTGGCGTTGAATCGGAAGATCCACCGCGCACACAACCGGGTACGGGAAGGTAACTTTTCACTGCAAGGGCTGCTCGGTTTCGACCTGCATGGAAAACAGGTGGGGATCATCGGCACCGGGCGGATCGGCCAGATCGCGGCCACGATTTTCCGGAACGGGTTCGGCTGCGAAGTGTTGGCCTATGATTTGTATCCGAACGAGGAGCTGATCAAGATCGGCGTCCGCTACGGTTCAACCGAGGAGGTGATTGCTTCGAGCGATATTATTTCGCTCCATTGTCCCTTGACGCCCGAGACGTTTCACCTGATCAACGAAAAGACCATTGCACTGCTCAAACCGGGAGCGATGTTGATCAACACGAGCCGCGGTGGGCTGATCGATGCGTCGGCGGTGATCGAGGGTCTCAAGACGGGCCGGGTCGGCGCGTTGGGGATCGATGTCTACGAGGAAGAAGGGGACCTTTTCTTCAAAGACCTTTCCGGTGAAGTAATTCGAGACGATACGTTCGCCCGGCTAACGACATTTCCGAACGTATTGATTACCGGCCATCAAGGATTCTTTACGAAAGAGGCCCTGACAAACATCGCCGACACGACCCTCCGGAATATCATCGATTTCGAAGAACGACATCAATGCGAAAATGCGGTGACGTGCTCGAAAGTGCAATGAGTGGTGGTTAACGAGGGCCGCCGCCGCGGCCGCGCGGGCCCCAGTCGGGGAGGCCGAGTTCCTTGCGACGGTCGCGGATCGCGCCGAAATATTCCAGCATACGAGTCTTTTCCTTGGGGTCGATCTTTTCCATCCATTCCTTGCGTCGTTGTTGCCACCGTTCTTGTCGTTCTTCTTCCGTGCGGGGAGGCTTTCGGTCGCCTTGAGAACCTTGATGGTTGTTTGCCTGGGCGTTGCCGCTCGGACCGCCTTGGCCTGCTTGACCGTTTTGGTGGTTTGCTTGGGACTTTTGTCGCTGTGCCCACCTTGTCTCGAACATTTTCCGCATCATTTCCATTTCTTGGATCTGTTGATCGAGGACCGCTTTTTTCTTTTCGGGCGGGGCGTTGAAGTAGGCGTCGACGCGCTGGTTGATCATCGTCCGAAACATTTCCATGCCTGCATTGCGTACTTCTTGCTTTGCTTCGTCCGGCAGATCTTTGGCTTCCTCGCGAATCTTATCAATCTTGGTCACCATTTCTTGCGGGGAGAGCTGTTTCTCCGCGATTTCCTTGAAGTCCTCTTTAATCGGAGCGACTTGAGGGTGTTCCTTTTCGCGAGCGAAGAGGAAGTAGCAGGTGGTCCCGACCACGGCCAGGAGTACGAGAGCGGAGATGGTCCAACCGGTTTTTCCCATGATAGTATTTCGCTTTTATCTTGCCATGGCTATAATTGAGCTTTAGAAACAGTTTGATACGTAGCCTTATTAATTTTCGGTTTCGGTCGACGGTTCTTGTGAATCGGGGGTTTGATTGGTCCATCGTCCGTGCCCCATTCCACCGCCCGGTCCGCCTTGACCCTGACCTTGGCCGTGTCCTTGCCCTTGCCCTTGCCCTTGCCCTTGCCCTTGCCCTTGCCCTTGCCCTTGCCCTTGCCCTTGCCCGTGACCAGGATCTTGACTTTGTTGATGTTTTCCTCCACTTGGTCCTTGGCCTTGTCCGGGGCCGCGATGGCTTGACTTCATCATGGCGGAGGCGACCACGACGATGGTGGTTATCACGAGGGCGACGATGAAAGTCCCCAGCATGTTCGGGCCTTTTTCACGGATCCAAACATATTTGCAGAGGGTGCTCAGGTTGTAGTAGAGGTGGGCGATGCCTGCGACCATGGCGAGGATGGCCACGTAGACGTGGATCGTTTTCAAGGTGCCGATGGTCAGCCCGTACAGGTTGAGGTGGAGCCAAATGGCGAAGCCGGTGATGATCAGGCACAGGAAGGCGAGCGCCATGATCCAGGAAGCGAGGGCTTTGATGCGGTGGTTCATGATTTTCTCATTTTGGTATCGAGGTTTAGCCGTCGGACATCGTCCGACGAGTTTTGAAGCTGCCAAAACGCGACGAACGATGTTCGTCGGCTAAACGTATTTATCTTGCCATGGCTTTAAAAACTTTCGGCGTGGCCGTCGAGGTACAGGGCGCAGCAGTCGCCGGAGTGCCAGGGTTTGAAATCGCGGAAGGCCTCCACTTCGGCCGAGGGGCGTTCTTGACCCTTGTGGTTGAGCAGGGCTTCCTTGCGAGTTTTCTTTTCCAAGCGGAGGAACGAATATTCGTAGCTGATCCCTTCTTCCGGATAAACTTCCGAGTCCGTCGGGCAGCAGAACAGGGATTGGTTGTTTTCGGCGAAGGGGCCGAGGATCTCGATGATCGACGGTCGTTCGGGCGGGTCGCTCGGGATCGAGACGGCCCAGGGGTATCTCGGGTTGGAGCCCTGGGCGGACATGTAGTTTTCCATTGCGATGCCGATTTGGCGCAGGTTCGAGAGGCATTGCATTCGGTTGGCACTTTCGCGTACCGCTTGAATGGCCGGGAGCAGTAGCCCGATGAGCATGCCGATGATCGTGATGACGACCAAAAGCTCGACGAGCGTAAATCCGGATTTTCGTGTCATGGCTTACCGTTTTGGGGGGGTGGTGGGCGAAAAAATAGAGAAGGCATATACCCGCACGTAAACATCTTAAACCCGCAATCGGGCCCAAAGTTCCGTTACCCCTCCGTCGAGGGTGGTTTCTGTCGAGATTTTTGAGGGGGGCGGGAGAAAGGCTCTATGTTTTTCGGGCGGTGAACTCCAGGATAGCCCTTATTTTGCCCTGGCGGTAGGGGGCCGGGCTCGCTATACTTTGGCCCGATATTTTTTTGGGGCTTTTATTTATTGAGTCTCAGGTTTTTCTGTTCCAAGCCGAAATTGGGCCGCGAAGCGTGCCCTATTTCGGATCCGGAATAGGGCCTGATGTCCCAATTCCGGCTTGATTGAATGGCTAAATTTTTTTGAGTAAGAATCATGTCTAAATCCTTTCCTAGATGGATCGTTCTTTTGATCGTGGTTGTGTCTGTCGGCAGTCTGACCGGCTGCGTTCGGCGTCGGATGACGATCCGCACGAATCCGCCGGGGGCGTTGGTCTATGTCGACGATTACAAGATCGGGACGACGCCGGTTTCGCATAATTTTACGTATTATGGGACACGGCAGATCCGGCTGGTGAAGGATGGCTACGAGACTCTGACGGTGATGCAGCCGATGCGTCCGCCGTGGTGGCAGATCCCGCCGATCGACTTTGTTACGGAAAATGTCTTGCCGGGTGAGTTGACCGATAGCCGGACCCTTTCGTATAACATGGTACCGAAGCGGGAAGTCCCGCCGGACGAGCTTCGCACCCGGGCCGAGCAGCTCCGCTCGCAGATGCAGCCGGCTTCTTATATCCAGCCGGTCGTGTCTCCGACACCCCGGCAGCCGATAGCCCAGCCGATCCCCGCAGGCGAGATGGTCCCGATGCAACCGGGTGCCGGACAGCCGGGCAATACGGTCCCCTATCCCCAGCCGGGCGAGTGGGTTCCGCCGGGAGGAGTCGCACCGCCGAGCACGCCTTCCCAGCCACCGTATTATGGCCAGCCGCAACCTCAGCCGCAGTCACAACCCTATTATCCGCAACCACCACAGCCGGGTTGGCAACCTCGACAGTAGGCATTTTTCCTTGGTATCACACTCCCCATGAAGCAGATTGTCGCCATCATCAAACCGTTCAAGGCCGAGGAGGTGCTCGATTCGCTCAAGCTTGCACCGATCGAGGCGTGCCATGTGCGTGAGGTGAAGGGCTACGGCCGCCAGAAAAGCTATCTCGACGCGTATCGGGGGAGCGAGTACTCGATCGCCTATCTGCCCAAGGTCGAGCTGACGCTCTGGGTCGATGATCTGCGTGTGGACGAGGTCGTTCAGACAATCCTTTCTCATGCACGAACCGGCCGCCAAGGCGACGGCAAAATCTTCGTGCTCCCGGCCGGAAAGACGATCGATAGCTGATTGTTTGTTGGGTTGATATTTCTTGGTGAGTTTAGCCGCCGAACATCGTTCGGCGCGTTTCTGCAGTCTTATAGCCATGGCAAGATAAAATGAACCGTGCCCGCATTAATTCGTAATAACCGGTAGTGTAAATCGTTCCTGAATATTGGTCGTTTCACTACAAGCAAGCGATTTTGTGCTACTTGCAC
>JASFHG010000386.1:0-4503 GCA_050123355.1 Planctomycetia bacterium | reverse complement strand
CCACAACCGATCAATCGTCCGCATACCCGGATGACCAAACCTTCCGCACCACAGGAAGGCTCGCAACCGGCCTCGATCCAGGACGAACTCAATCTCTCGGCAGAAGCCCAGAAAATCGGCGAGATCTCCAACGTGGAAAACTCGGGTGAAATCCGGATGGATCGGGTCAACCAAATCCGTCAGCAGATCGCCGACGGGACCTATGAAACCGAAGAAAAGCTCGAGGCGGCCATCGACCGCTTCCTCGACCTGCTCGGGTAAAATAGAACCTCACACGGATCCGAACCTCTGCTTCGCAAAGGTTCGGCTTGTCGGAAGAATAATAGAAACAAAGAAAGACGCCAGCCGGTTTACTTGATCGGTTGGCGTTCTTTTTCAGTCTTGAAATAGCCGTGCTGCAAAAATCGAAGGGTCTGCTCCTGGACCTTCTTGTCGTTCATCAGGAAAGAATGGAGCACCGGCACACGAGAAAAATCGGTCGCGCCACGCAGGCGGGCAGTCTCGATACGAATCGTCCCATCATCGTCGCCGGGTAAAACCGGGTTGTAGCCTTCGCCGTCCCCTTTTCCGCCGGCAATGATCCCGAACTCGAACGGCGGGGTCGCCAGATTCTTGTCCAACTCGTCCCAGTCCTTCCCCAACTCTTGGCCCGTTCGGCCGTTGACGCTGAAAATCGTATTATCCGCCAGCGCCTTGGCTATCATCGAACCATGGTTCGGAGGGCCGAGCATGACCATCCGGCGGATCCGCTTATCGGTCGGCTTGCCGGTCTTCGGATCGATATGGTCGTGTAAATAGCGTCGCACCACGATATTCCCCAAACTGTGGCCGATGAAGTTTATCTCTTCGATCCCGTCGAGGCTCTCGATCACCGAGGCCAGCGTCTGGGCATTTTCCTCCGTGGAATGCTGCGTACTGGCATACTCGACATTGATGATCTTGTAGCCCCCCTCGTCCCGGAGGTAATCGGCGATCGACTCCATCGCCTTGTGGCTTCGGACCAGCCCGTGCAAGATGATGACCGCTTTGCCTTTCATCGGGGGGAGATTTTCTTCCTTACGGACCTCATCCAGCTTTTTCTTACAACCCTCGAAGGTCCCCCAAGCGTGCCGCTTTTCCTCGGCGTCGAGCAGCCGATAGTGGCCCGTCACCGCGTTACGCTGGATATGCCAACCGTGGAAAAAATGGACATCGTTCCAAAACTGCTTCCCGCCGAGCGTCGACTGGGGGATAAGATCCTCGTAGCCGAGCCGTTTCCGATCCTGGGCTCGTGCCATCACGAAAATGGTCGGGATCACGACGGCAATCACAATGACCAAAAGCGTTTTGAATATTCGATTTCGATTCCACATAATTATTTCTCCTTGAATATTTTATCCCAATACGCCAAACTGAGCTAGGCGTTTTCGGGTTTTGTAAACTCTGCCACCTCCACTGGGCGAAGAAAAGGGTATGATATAACACATATATATGGAAAAGGTCCCTCCGGCAGGCACCACCTCACCGGCATGATGGCCGTCTATTCCCGGTAACCCACCAAACACAAAGGACTTAGGCCGATGTACGAAGTTGAGCAAAAATTTGTCGTCGCGGACCTCGATGCGGTGCAACAACGGCTCGTCGAGCTGGGCGTGGAATATTTTCGGCAGCGATCGGAAATTGACACCTATTTTAACCACCCGGCCCGAGATTTTGCCGAAACCGACGAAGCAATCCGCCTGAGACAGGTCGGCGGCGAGAATCGGATCACCTACAAAGGCCCCAAGATCGACAAAACGACCAAGACCCGCCACGAGATCGACCTGAAATTGCTCGAGGGGGAAGAAACGTTCTATCAATGGGCCGCCCTTCTGAAAGTGCTCGGTTTCGAGCCGGTCGGCCAGGTCCAAAAAGAACGCGAGAAAGCATGGCTCGACTGGGAAGGCTATCACGTCGAGGTCTCGCTCGATACGGTCGCCGAGCTCGGCACGTTCGTCGAGCTCGAGATCATCGCCCCCGAAAACCAAGTCGACGCAGCCCGCGACGCTATCGGCTCCCTCGCCAAAACGCTCGGTCTCACCAAAAACGAGCGACGAAGCTACCTGGGGTTGCTATTGGGGAAAATGAGTTGATCCTCGTTCATGGCATGCTTAGCACGCCATGAACGAATCAAATTCTTATCTTCTTATTTCCGCTTTTTCCACAGAAGTGCCATAACGGCAAGAATAAATAGCATCGTCAGCGTGGCAGGCTCAGGAACCAAGGTATTGCCTTCAATCGCATCCCAAGCCAATAGTGCATTTTGCTCTCCAAGACTAAAACTGCTCCAAAGACCCGTTATATCCAACCAGTTCAGCGAGTCCAATTCCGTAGTCCACGCAACCACTTCACCGCCACTAAGATTCGTCGACCCAGCTACCGATAGCATTTCAAGATCATCCATCGTATACATTTCCGAAAAATCGGAAACACCAACGAAGTCGATTTCGCTCATGTCAAGACGCAAAACACCATCTACTTTTGCAATGCCAAAGTCAGAACTTCCACCATCCATAAGCACGTCAAAAGTTGATTGACTAAGTATCATGCCTGTCAATAAAACTTCCCTAAGCGGATTCTCATGAATATTGAATCGATTCAACAAAGGAAAGTCTGCGCCACTAAAATTCAAAATTTCAATCTGGTTGTCATGTAAAATTAGTTCTTCCAGATTCACCAGTCCGGAAACCGCTGACGCATCGCTAATTTGATTGTAACCCAGAAAGAGGTAATACACGTTTGTTAAACCAGAAACTGGTGAAATGTCGTTAATATGATTGCAGCCTAATTCTATCTGAGTCAAATTCGTTAGACTGGCAATTGGCGAAATATCATCAAGATCACAAAAATGCAGAAATAAACCATTTAAATTTATGGCGTACTCTATTCCCTGTATATTAGAAATAATATCCTGATAATATACGAAATCCAACATAGTAGCCATATCCGCATCCGTAATAGGAGTCGGGGCCGGTATGCCCAGGTTACTTCTCACGGCAATCTCCATAACTGGATCCGGGAAATCGACAACGATCGCCTGAGCTGTTTGGACGGAAAATAACCCGATAAAACTTGCAGTGACACAAACAACGACACTTCTTGTAAACTTCAACATTTTTCCCCTCCCTATTCCACACCTTTTTAATGGTGGTGTTTCAAAATTGCGCGCGGACATCCTTACTGGAAACAATAGTCCAGAAAACAACTACTGTTTATCTACTTCGACAACATCAAACCACAAGATGCAATCATTTTAGGTGGCGTGTCCAAGCCAATAGAGGGTACTGAAAATAGTAACACCAATAAATCTTTACACCCCAAAAGGTTGCTAGACACTGATAAACAGAAAAGTTTTGCTTCGTTTTCTTTCAATTTACCGTCGCACGACGCCGGGGGTGGCGTCCAGATCGAGCGGGTCGAAGCAGTTGGCCAGGAAACGTTCGACGGCCAGGGCACCCATCACGGCGTTGTCGGTACAGAGTTTCAAGGGGGCGACAATCAGCCGAACATTTTGTTTAGTGGCCTCTTCTTCGAGTCGCTCGCGGAGGCGGGCGTTGGCCGCGACACCACCGCCGACACATAACGTTTTCAAGCCGGTTTGTTCGACCGCCAAAAACGCTTTTCCAACCAAGCAGTCGGCGACCGCTTCCTGGAACGAGGCAGCGATGTCGGCGATCTGCTGCTCGGTCAGCTCGATCTGGCTCATGTCGGGCCGGCCCGGCCCGGCGATCATGTAGCGGACGGCCGTCTTCAAGCCGCTGAAACTGAAGTCGAGTCGATCTTTTTCGGCCATAAACGGGCGAGGAAAACGATGCGCTCGCGGGTTGCCTTGGGTCGCCACACGCTGGATATTCGGTCCACCCGGATACGGAAGCCCGAGCATGGCCGCCACCTTGTCAAACGCCTCGCCCGCCGCATCGTCGATCGTCGCGCCGAGCAACTCGAAATCGAGAGGGCCGTCACATCGGTACAGGTTGGAGTGCCCGCCACTGGCGATCAGCCCGACGCACGGAAACACATCCTCGCCTGCCGCCATCCGACATGCGTAGATATGAGCATGCAAGTGATTGATCCCGATCAGCGGCACATCGAGCGAGACGCACAGCGCCTTCGCCGCGACCAATCCGACCAGCAGCGACCCGGCCAAGCCCGGCGTATGGGCCACGGCGACCGCGTCGAGATCGTCGAGCGTTTTACCGGCCTTGCGAAGTGCCTCGTCGATCACCGGCAGAACCCGCTCCAGATGTGCCCGCGAGGCGATCTCCGGCACGACGCCACCGAACCGCTCATGCAGCTTATCCTGCGTCGCCACAACTTCGCCCAACACTTCACGATGTTCATTAATCACCGCGGCCGCCGTCTCGTCGCACGAAGTTTCAATAGTAAGGATGTTCATGGTAGGGGATATGCTTGCAAGGGGGATCCGCACCTCTGCTGCGCAAAGGTGCGGCTTGGTTGAAGTTGGTGTTTACTTTTTTTGTCTTA
>JASFHG010000385.1:0-4504 GCA_050123355.1 Planctomycetia bacterium | reverse complement strand
AAGGTTGAATTTGCGATGGTAATAGGGTTATTTCCACCGTAAAATCCTCCTCCCAGGTCGGATGAGGAGACATTGCCCGAAAATAGGGAATTGGTGATCGAGACGTTCATTCCACTGGAGTAGATTCCGCCTCCATAGCTTCCTGCGACGTTTCCTTGGAAGGCGGAGTGATGGATTTCCACGGTACTGCCGGTGATGAAAAGTCCACCGCCGACTTCGGGTGCCGTGTTTTGCGAGACGGTGCTGCCGACCATGGTCAGCGTTGATACGAAACTGGTCAGTCCACCGCCCGAGGCGGACACGTTTTCCGAGATGGTCGAGTCGATGACGGTCAGGTCGCTGAGTTCCGCGTATATTCCGCCACCGGTCAGGTAGGATTCGTTTTGGGTGATCGTCGAGTTGAGGATAGAGACGTTACTTTCATAAATCCACAGACCGCCGCCGTATGTCCGAGTCGGATAATCCGGCAAATTCAAGTTTGCACATCCTTTGGTGATCGTGAGCCCATCGATCGTGGTGCCGGTGACATCATTCGCATAGACCACCGAGTAAGCGTTGTCCGTGCTGTCATCAATCACGCCGAGATCGCCCGAGAGGATCGTGGCGTGCTCGGTTGACAGTGTACGTTCTTCGAGCGTCGTTTCGGTACCGACGAAACCGCCGCAGAGGGAGACGTTGTCCAACATGCTGAAGCTGGCCGAGCGTGCTTCGCCCGGTTCGAGTTCGGCCGTTGGGTGGTAGGTGCCTTCGGCGATCCAGATTTGGTTGACGTCATTCTCGGTGGTGCCGTCGGTGTTGAGGATGGCGGCCTGATCGAGCGCGGATTGGAGGTCGGCGTAGGCCGTGGCCCAGGCGAGGCCGTCGGGCGTCGGCGCGGCCGAGTCGCCGTCGACGAACATTGTGATCGAGAGCATCCGCCGGTCTTCGAGCGGCTCGAGGCGCAAGCGGCGTTTGCCGAGCGAAGAACGGGGGGCAGAAGAGGCGGATCGAGATAGAGCGGTAGCGGGCCGGGTGCCAGGTGTACGCGTCCCTGGTGCACCGAAAATCTTTCGGAAAAACATCGAGGTACCCTTATTGATCTGGCAAGATAATTTGAACTTACGTGCAAGCTTCAAAATCGCTTGCTTGTCGTGAGGCGGTCGATACTCTAGAGCGATTTACACTACCAGTTATTATGAACGAATGCGGGCACGGTTCAATTTATGATGCCATGGCTAAAATGCAGCAATACTTTACGAAAAGCCGTTTGGCCTCGTCGACAGAGTGTCGGCGGCCGGATTAGGCGTATTCTTCAAATGAAACACTATAATAACAGACATCGGCCGTCAAATACAAGCGGCCTTGTGGAGGGGGGTGGTGGTTTTGTGTCAGGGTGACGTCCGTTTTTCCTCCACGGTGCGAGAAAAGGAGTGAATCAAAAGAGCCGGGGTCATCTTTTTCCCATGAAAGACAACCCCGGCAGGTGGAGTATGGTTTGGCTGCGCGAAGTCTAATCGAGGTCTTCGTACAGCGTCATGTCCAAGGCGAAGAGGGCGTCGGTCGCGGCCGCCGATTTTTTGGCCGGTGCCGTTTCGATTTCCTTTGCAACGGCCGCCAGAGTTTCGACAGCACACTCGACCACGTTCGTGGATGCCAGTGCCGGGGAGTTGCTGACCGCGGGAGCACTGCTCCATTGGATCCGTCGCGGCACGGTCACCGTGCGATGCCAGCCACGTGTCGGCGGTTCGAAGTGGGGAACGTTTTCCTTTGGAGCATTTTTGTTGGTGGGCAGAAACGTTGGGACATTTTCCGGAATCGGTTCTACCGGAAATACTTGGTAAGGACCAAACTCGTACGACCCGATGTCGACGATCTCCCCGAAGACGCGAGATTTCCCCTCGATGTCCCTGGTGATATGGTTCGGGAGCAGGCTGTTGTCGCCGGCGTTGACCGCCGACGAGTCGAACCGGAGCCGGTATCCACGTTGCCCGTTGGCAAAGATAAACAACTCGCTCATCTTCGGATCGATCGGGTTCTCGGCCGTGCCGACCTGGTTGCCGTCGACACCGTCGATCAGGCCATACAGGTTCGTGCCGTCGCCGATCAGGTTATTGTGGCCGGAGACCTTGCTGTATTCATGGAGATAATGGAACAGCCCATCACCCATGGGGTACGGTTCACCGGAGACGTCCCCTCCCGTGTTTTTGGCAATGAGGGTGTTGTTCAGGATCGTTACCGTATCGGTACCCTCGCAGTAGAGTCCGGAGTTGTTGTCCGAGATCGTGGAGTTTGTGACGGTCATGGTCCCTTCGTCGTTGTACAGCCCACCGCCGTGCTTGGCCGAGTTGCCAGCGACCGTCACGTTCACCATGCTCACGGTGCCGGTGTTATAAACTCCGCCGCCGCCACGCGGGTTGAAGGGGTAAAGGATGTACAAGTCGTGAGGCCCCTGAACCATCTCATATTCGTCGGGCACCGAGTTGTCCAAAATCGACGAGTTCGTGATCGTCAGTGTGCCTTCGTTGTAGATCCCGCCGCCGTCGTCGAGGGCCGCGTTGTCCAGGATGACCGAGTTGACGATCCTCAGCGTGCCGTAGTTATAAATTCCGGCTCCATACTCAGCCGCGCCGCCGGTCACGGTGATCCCGCGGAGCGTCGCGTTGATATAAGGCGCGACGGTGAAGACGCGGTTTGCGCCCTGGGCGTCGAAGGTGATCCATCTCGGCGAGGAGCTTTCGATCCGCAGGTCGTCACTGATCACCAGTTCACCATCGACAAAAAACGTACCGACAAGCCCGTCGGCGAATTGGATCACGTCCTGCTCCAGGAACGATCCGGCCACCGCGTCACCGACCGCATGGTTGCTGTTGGCCGCGAGGAACGCTTCGATGAAGGTCAGAACGCCATCTTCGGCGATCGTGTCCTCGAGGCTCGTCACGACGTAAACCTGCGCCGGGGAGCTGACGTCGCCGCTCTCGACCGCGCCGATGTCGACCGTGCCGCCTGCGATTCGGGCGTTACCGTAGAGATCCGTCGCCAACGGGTTGCCTGCCGAATCGGTGGCAAACTCGTTGCCGCCTGCATCGATTGCCGGTGAGCCTTGACGCAGATTATAGTAATTCAGGCCGGTCTCGTAGTCGGTCCA
The DNA here is from genome assembly GCA_050123355.1 of Planctomycetia bacterium. GTDB lineage: Bacteria > Planctomycetota > Planctomycetia > Pirellulales > Thermoguttaceae > JASFHG01. The sequence continues at coordinate 1,380 of JASFHG010000385.1, read as the reverse complement.
GATTCGCAGCATCGGGTCGAGCGGCGCGTCGGCCGTCCCGATCTGGTTGCCGTCGACCCCATCGACCAGGTTTAGCAGCCCGGTGTCGTCACCGATCAGGTTGTTCGCCCCGATCACGTAGCCGCGGATGTCCGGTGCTTCGCCCGGATAGCCCCATACACTCGGGCAAGTCTCGTTGCCTGCGACGATCGAGTTGTAGAGCTCGACCGAGGCCTCTTCAGTGTTGTAGATGTATATCCCGCCGCCGTCGACACCCTGGTTGTTGGCGATCGTCGAGTTGACGATGACGATCGAGCCCATGGTGGCGATCCCTTGACCGTGGTTTTCGGCAAAGAGCGAGTTCGAGACGTGTACGGTTCCCGTCTTCGAGTTGTAGATCCCTGCTCCGAACCCGTCGATGTCGTCTATGTAGCTATAGCCGTTTGAGATCCGGTTTTGCTGAAATTGAGAACGAGCGACTTCCAGCTCGCCATCGTTGGAGATCCCGGCCCCGTAGGTTGCCTTGTTTTCTTGAAAGACAGTGTTTTCAACGCTCAGCGTGCCATGGTTGCTGATCCCGCCGCCGACAGTAGCCATATTTTCCGAGAGGGTCGAGTCGACGACCTCCAACGTTCCCTGGTTGTAAATCCCGCCCCCTTCGTTGGCATGATAAAAAGTAGGCCAGTAAATAGGCCAGTAAATAGGATCAAGGTCTATAGTGCCGGTAAAAGTGGCTTCTTCCAGGTTTTCCGTGGAGAGCTCGGTTGCATAGTCCAGTATGATTGGCTGTTCGATAGGGATAGGGAGGCGGAAACCGATCGAATTTTGCAGTACGTTTTCCTCGATCGTCGAGCCGGTTACGGTGAGGGTGCCTTCGTTATAGACCCCGGATCCATATAGGGCCACGTTTTCCCGGATCGTCGTGTCCGTGATCGTCAAGTTCCCCAGGTTGTAAACGCCGCCCCCCGAGTTTTTGAACGAAGGCTCTACTTCCTCCATGCTTGCCCAATCGTTGTTGGCATAACCGTCCATGATCGTCAGCCCGTCGAGCGTGGCCGTGATGCCTTCGCCGCAATGGACCACCGTATAGGCGTTGTCGGTGGGATCGTCGAGTATGCCGAGGTCGCCCGAGAGGATCGTTTCATGCGTGGCCGGATCGCGCTGGTCGAGCGAGGTCTCCGTGCCGGCGAAACCGCCATAGAGCGAGACGCCATCCACGAGGTAGAAGCTGCCGTATCGTGAAAAGAAACTTACGTTGACAATCTCTTCTGTAGCGATGGCTTCTCCCGAACCGACGAGCTCGGATAAATCCGATCCGTCAAAAATTTCGCCACTCCAATAGTCGATGATCGGGGGGAGTTCTAACTTGAGGGTCGGCTTGTAGGTCCCTTCGGCGATCCA
>JASFHG010000384.1:0-4515 GCA_050123355.1 Planctomycetia bacterium | reverse complement strand
TCGATCTGTATTTAATCTGTACCGACCCTTATCTGAATGGCGTTAATTCTTGCGAACCGTATGTAATTGGCGCTATGCTGATAGTCGGTCCTTGTTTAGTGTTGTTGTGCGACTTTCTGATTTGCAGAGTGAAAGCAGGTGGGAAAAAGTAGGTAGAACCAGATCCGGACCTCTGCTTGAGCAGAGGTCCGGCTTGTTTTGTAAAGAAAATAATTCTTTATGGAATTTACAGTTTTAGCTCACTGCCGGTTCAATAAACCCTTCTAGATGTTTAGCGCGGACCGGGTGTTGGAGTTTGCTGACGGCTTTGGACTCGATTTGGCGGACACGCTCGCGGGTGACCTTGAAGATGCGGCCGACCTCTTCGAGGGTGTAGGTGTAGCCGTCCCCCAGGCCGTAGCGGAGGCGGATGATCTCGCGCTCGCGGTAGGTGAGCGTTTTCAGCAGCATGTCGATCCGATCGCGGAGCAGGTCGTTTGACGCGGCCCGATGCGGGCGGGGCAGCCCGTTGTCTTCGATAAATTCGCCGAAGCTGCTGTCTTCGCTCTCGCCAACCGGTCGATCGAGGCTCAGCGGCGAGTTGCCGATACTCATGACACGTCGAGTTTCCTCGACGGTCAGGCCGGCCGCCTCGGCGGTCTCTTCGGTGGTCGGTTCTCGCTTGAGTTCCTGCTGGAGTCGTTTTGCCGTGTTCTTGAGTTTGCTCAGGACGTCGATCATGTGGACGGGGATCCGGATCGTTCGTGCCTGGTCGGCGATCGCACGCGTGATCGCCTGCCGGATCCACCAGGTCGCATAGGTCGAGAACTTGAACCCACGGCGATATTCGTATTTGTCGACCGCTCGCATCAGGCCGGTGTTGCCTTCCTGGATCAGGTCGAGGAAGCTCAGGCCACGGTTGCGATATTTCTTCGCGATCGAGACGACCAGACGCAGGTTGCCGCTGGAGAGTTGCCGTTTGACCGCTTCATAGTCGGCGAACTGGGCTTTCATCCGGGTAACTCGATTTCGCAGACTGCGAGGGCTCTCGTGCGTCAGGAGGATCAGCTCCTTCAGCTTTTGGCGAGCGTCTTTGTATTGTCGCACTTCGGCCGGGTTGCCTTTGCACCGGTCCATGATCGCGCGGAGGTTTTCCATCTCGTCGGCGATCGCTTCGATCTGTTTCATCATCGCTTGTATTCGCCGGGAGCGGAGGCTGAGTTCTTCGGTCAGCACGAGCGATTTCTGACGGTTTCGGACGAGACGACGCTTGATCGCTTTACGATCTTTCGTCGAGAGGCTCTTCGAGGTGAGCTTGGCGAAGTCGTCGACGTTCCGTTCGAGGAGGTGTTGTATCGTCGGCAGGTTGTGCGGCATCCGGGCTTGGACCTGCTCCTTGGTCAGCCGGTCGGTCAGCGAGACCTTGATCGTTCGGTCGAAGGGGAGCAGCCCACGGTGGACCTTGCTCAGGGTGGCGACCGTCTGGTTCATGACGAGGTGGCAACCGAGCATGGTGCGGCGATAACGTTTTCGGGTCATCTCGATTTTCTTGGCCAGCTTGACTTCCTCATCGCGTGAGAGGAGTTGGATCTCGGCCATTTGGCTCAGGTAGAGACGGATCGGGTCGTTGCTCCACTTGACCACATCCTCGGCCCCGGGCAAAGCACTTTCTTTTTCCGCTTTTTTGACCGCCTCGGCGTCGAAGAAATCCGACTCGGGCGCGTCGGCCAAAAGTTTGATGTGGCATTGTTCCAGTTTCGTAAGCAGATGGTCCAATGGTTCGGCCGATTCCGCTTCGTCCGGCAGGTAGTCCGCGACATCGTCGTAGGTCAGATAGCCTTGGGACTTTCCTTTTTTGATCAACTTCTGTAAATCCTTTTCGAGCAGGTCCATCTGCTTCTCCTTTTTTGCGTCTGGGCGCATATGTTAGGGATTTTCTGTTGGTCAGGAAGTTTTTCTTGTTGAGCCTCAAAACCTATGTTAGCCCCGTCGCCTGCGACGGGAATTGAAGGCATTTCCGGCCGCAGGCGGCCGGGCTAACATCCACTAACTGGGGTTTTGGTTGGTTCTATAATAAAAAACTCCCTTTCGATCGTGACGCACGGGTTGTCACGATCCGCTCGTATCATGGCCCGGCCCTTCCTTGGGTTCGGAAATACCATGTCGAGCACGCAGTCTCTCCATCAACTCTTGCAGCGTTTCTTGTTTTTGACTCTCGCTGGAGTCCTGGTCTTTCAGTGCTGCGATGTAGTTGGGATCCTGCCGTTTGGTTTGGGTTTCGATCGCGCGAGCGATCAATTCGTCGAGCAACTCGTCGGGCCGTTGGAGGTCCTTGACTCGCACCGACTGACTGATCTCGACGAAAAGGTTCTTCATCGTCGGATCGTCAAATTCCAGCATCAACCGGTCGAAGTCGGGCGTCTTTCCCTCGTCCGCCAGCCGACAGCTTGTCTGATAAATCATCCGAAGCACCGGCAAGAAAATCTGCTCGGGGCCGATGGCCTGGCGTGCTTGCGGTAAAAGCTCCGGATAGAGCACGATCAACTCGACCAGCTCCGCTTCGGTCGGGGACTGGTGGTGTAGATCGCGAAATTTTGTGTTCTTGGGGATTGAAACCTCCGCCGGCGTGTCGGTCGGTTCGACAAAACCGGGGCCGCCCTCTTCCATTTCGGCCAGCTCGTCGGCGCTCGGTGCGTTTGCTTCCAGCACGTCCAGCGGTATGGCGTCGTCGCCTGTATCTGTCGGCGGATTTTGGTCCGATGCCGAGGGAGTTGGCCGTGGCGTATAGACCGCGCGTCGAGCCTCTTTTTGGAGTTGCTGATACCGGCGACGGATGTCCTCCTCGGGGATCCGAAACTCGTGTGCCAGCCGGTTTAGCGTCTTTTGCAGCCGCAGTTTTTGCTCCGGCGAATCGTCGCTCATCTTTGCCAGGGTTGCCAAGATCTGTTCCAACGCGACACTCGCTCCGTGGATGTCGCTTTCGAGATCGACGCCCGCGGTGGCCGTTTGATAGGCATGTTCCAACGCGTCCAGTGCCCGGTCGGCCAGGAGCTCGCGAAAACCATCGGCCCCATGCTCCTGCAGGAAGTCACACGGGTCGAGACCTTCGGGCAGCGTGACGATCTTCAGGTCGACGTTTTGGGTCAGGAAGAGTTCGAGCACCTGGTTCGCACGCCGTTGGCCTGCCTCGTCGCCGTCGAGGACCAGGATCACATGATCGGTGAAACGGCGGAGGATTTTGACGTGTTCTTCGCCGAGTGCGGTCCCAAGCACGGCGACCGCGTTGTCGAACCCGAACTGATGGGCCATGATCGTGTCGGTGTAGCCTTCCATGACCAGGGCCGTTTTGTTTTTTTGCATCGCCGCCTTCGCGATATCCAGCCCGTAGAGGAGCTTGCTCTTCGTAAAGAGTCGTGTTTCGGGCGAGTTGAGATATTTTGCCGGCGTCTGGTCGGCGAACTGGGGCAGAACCCGCCCGCCTAGCCCAACCGGGTTTCCTTGCGTGTCGCGGATCGAGAAGAGGACCCGGCCGCGGAACCGGTCGACCAGCGTTCCGTCGTTACGTCGGGTCAGGATCCCGATCGCTTCGAGCACCTTCGCCCGAGTCGGATCGCCTTGCGCTTGGCGGAGGATCCAGTCGTTTTGATTCGGCGCGAAGCCGAGTCGGAACTTTTGGATGCTCTCGGCCGTGATGTTTCGTTCGGCCAGATACGTTCGGGCAGGCTCGGCGTCTGCCGCGTCGAGCAGACAGCGGTGATACTGTTCTTCGGCCCAGGCGGCCGCGCGGAGCAGCATTTTGCGGTCGTTCAGATCGACTTCGCCCGGCGCGATTGGCTGTTTGGGGCGTCGTTGTTGCTGGAGAGGGATACCGGCCCGTTCGGCGAGAATTTCGAGTGCTTCGCGGAACTCGACCCCTTCGGCCTGCATGATGAAGCTAAAGACGTCGCCGCCGATGTCGCAGACCCAGCACTTCCACGTCTGGCGTTCGGGATCGACATTCAGGCTGGGCTTGGTATCGTCATGCCACGGGCATCGCGCAACATAACTGCGTCCCTGTCGTCGCAGTGATACATAGCTTCCGACAAGGTCGACGATATCGGTCGCCTGTCGGACTTGTTCCTTGGTGTCAAGCCAGTCGTTCGACACCGCGATCCCTCACGTGGTTGTGGGACACGCCGATGGGAAATGAAGCGAAACACACACTTCCCACCCGTCGCATGTCCTCATGACATCCTTTTCATTCCTCACCACGAGGCAGGTCTTCTTCGGCTCAAAAAGCCTCAGAAGCCCGTTGGCAAATCCATTTGCCTGCCGCTTGAGCTAAAGACAGACCCTGTCGAGATTCTCAAACAACAGAGTCATTCTAATTCGAGCCCCCAGATCGACCAATAGCGATTTTCGGAGAGGGGGCTCGAAGGGAGCGGTTTTTGCTATAAATTGTTCATAGAGAGGAACTTGTGGAAATTTCCCGAAAATACCAAGCCGGAACCGGAAGGTTGATCTCTACCGCATGTCTTGAGTTCAGTTTTCTATTGG
>JASFHG010000383.1:0-4521 GCA_050123355.1 Planctomycetia bacterium | reverse complement strand
ACATTGCGCTCTCGCAGGACTGTTTTTGGGGCTTGGCCTCTTTGTGTTTGGAACAAAAGAAGCTGTCGCTCAGAATAAAACCATCCCTCAAAACCATACCGCACCCAATATTGAGCGTCTGCCCAGAAACGTAAACTTACTCCCGGCCCCTACCAATCAAGTCCGCCAACTTCCGCGTCCCAGGTCGCAAAACGCCCCTCAACCACTCCCCGGCACGGCCCAAAGACCTCAGAGCTTTCCGCCAGCCGCCCCAAAATTTCAGCCGGCTACCAAAAATTTCCAACCAGCCGCTCAAAACATCCCGCCATCGGCCCTCGGATCAGGCCAGCCGGTCGGCAACCGGATCAAGGTAATACGAATCCCCGATCTTTATGCGCAATGCCCCACAAAGCAAATCCATGAGCTCGACTTGTTCCAGGCACTTGCCTACGCGGCGGGCAACAACCCGGTGATCTGCGAGGCTCAGTCGGAAGTGGCCAACGCCAGGGCGGGCAAAACGGTCGCGTTCTCCCCGTTCCTGCCGACGATCCGAGCCGAGGACCAGCTTTACAAATCTTCGAACCCCTTCGCGAGCCTCATGTATGGTGGCTCGTCTCTCGCTCGCGACCAAGAGTTGAATATCGCGCAGGTCAATGCGGAGTGGATCATCTGGGACTTCGGCCGAACGCTCGGATCGTATCGGCAATCGGACATCATGCTCAAGGTGGCTCAACTACGATACGCAAGGGCCTGTCAGACGATCGGCTACCGGACGGCCGACGCTTACTTCCAGGTGCTCATCGGCAAGGCCTCGGTCCGTGTGGCAGACGACTCGATCAAACGGGCAGAAGAGTATCTGCGTGTCGCCAAGAACAGATACGATGCCGGTAAGATCGACAGCGAGGCGGTGCTCAGCGCCCAGCTCGAGTTGGTCAATTCTCAACAGTTGATGGTCAACGCGATCGCACGCCGCCAGGTCGCCGTCGCCGGGCTGAATAACGTGCTCGGTGTCCCGCTTCTAAAGGCGGCGTGTATCCAGGATGTCGAAAGCCGACCCGATTTCTTCCCGCCGATCGAACACTGTATCCAAACGGCCTTGACCAAGCGGCCCGAAATGTGTGTGGCCCGAAACGAAATCGCCTACGTCATCCAACAGTGCAAAATTGCCAAGGCCCAATTCCGACCGAAAGCCACGGCCAACGGCAGCTTTACGAACGTCACCGGTGACTTCGAAGCAGACCTTTGGGAAGGGGGCGTACAGTTGGAGTGGGATCTGTTTTCCGGTGGGTCACGTGCCGGCAAGATGCGTGAGGCCCAAGCGACGATGGCCCGAGCCAAAGCCCGCGAGCATCAAATCCGCGATAATATCGTCTACGAAGTGAGCCAGTCGTACGAACAGCTCCGCGCGGCCCGACACCAGTTGACCCTCTCCCGCGCGGCGATCGTCGTGGCAGGCGAAAAACGCCGGATCGTAATGGACAAGTTCCAAGTCGGCAAGGCGTCCCCGACCGATGTGGTCGATGCCCAAACGCAACTGACAACCGCCGAACAAGACTACTACACCGCGATCTACAAACTCCACATCGCGATCGCCGATCTCAACTACCAAATGGGTAACATTGCCTGCTGCCCGACCGACGAATAGTAACTTGTTTCATTCCATGCCTCATGCAGCCCTTCCCAAGCCGATTTGGGGACTGCACAAGCAGGCCCAAAGTCGGATCACCATCGCCAGAACACCCCAACTTTGATCCCATGAGCACTGATTTCCCACGCTACAAGATCGACTCGCTGGACGACCCGCGAATTGAGCGCTATCAAAACTTGCGAGATCGGACCCTGCGAGGGGAGAGCCTCTTTATCGCCGAAGGTCAGCTTCTTACCGAGCGGCTGCTGGCAAGTCGGTTTCCGGTCGAGTCGCTATTGGTCATCGAGCGACAGCTCCACCGGATCAAGTCGCTCGTGCCACCCGACGTCCCGGTCTATCTGGCCGAAGAGTCGCTGGTCAGTCAGATCATCGGCTACCCGTTCCACCTCGGGATGCTCGCGGCCGGCTGTCGGCTCGAAGCACCGCCACTGGAAGAACTGCTCGAAAAGACGGCAACTCCGTCGAACGATCGGCCACGTGGTTGGATCGTTTTGCCGGAAGTGACCAAGCCGGACAATCTCGGGCTGATCTTTCGCAGCGCCGCGGCACTCGGGATCGAAGGGATTTTGCTCGGCCGACCTTGCTGCGACCCTTTTTCTCGCCGCGCAATGCGGCTTTCGATGGGTGCGGTCCTCCAGCTTCCCTACGCTTGGTCCGACGACCTGAACGCCAATCTGGCAATGATGGAAGACCGCTTCGGATTCGAAACACTCGCGACCGTGCTGGATGAAAACGCAACGACGCTTGAAAATGTCACCTGGCCGAACCGGACCGCCATCCTCTTCGGCAACGAGTACGACGGCCTGCACGGATCGCTCCTTCGAGAAAAGGTCCACCGGATCACGATCCCCATGTCGGCCGGCGTCGACTCGCTGAATTTGAGCGTTTCGGTAGGCATCTTCCTCTACGCCTGGCGACGGGCGGCTATGGAATAAAAGAAAAATTCGAGAATTCGTCCAAGCCGAAATTGAGTTTTTTTGGTTGGTGCTTCCGCAACTTTAAAATAGTAGACGTTGTTGCTCCACCTCCCCCAAGCCGAAATTGAGCCGCGAAGCGTGCCCTATTTTGGGTCTCTGAAATACTTCAAGAGCGACGAGCAAGCTCGACGGCTAAATTTGCCAAAAACGATCACTTACTTCGCAACCGTCTCGCGGATAAACTTGTACTTGGGTTCGCTACGGGTCGCCTTCACCACAAGCCTCTCCGACAAATAACGGGTCACCTTATGATCGTCAGGACGGCGGAAATTGTCCCCTTTTTGCAAGACGGGCCTAAATTCAGGAATACCGCCAAACGCACGGCTTCCGGCCGGCTGGCACGGGAACCAATGGCCCTCCCCTTCGGCATCTTTGAGATAGAACTCGGCATAGCAGTGGCCCGGCACCCAAACCGTCCGAGCCGGGACCCCCTTCGCACGACAGAGCGCGATGAACAACGACGAAAGCTCCTCACAGTCGCCCGTCCCGTCTCGCAAAGCAGCCAAGGCCCCTTTTATCTTCCCCTCTTTATACTCGATATTATCTTGGACCCAATCGTAGAGCACTTCGACCTGCTCCCACGGGGTCAGTTCCTTCGCTTCCTCTTCGTCACCCTCGGTTTCTTCCTCTTCTTCCGCCGCTTTGGATTTATCTTCAGCTTTGTCGGTGTCGCCCGCCTCGATCTCTTTGAGCAACTTCCGGATCTTGGGACTTCGGCTTTCGATGAGAGGACTCGGAGCAAGATACATCCGCATCGGACCATGGAGCTTTCGCTTGTCGGCAAAGACATACTGATCCGTCTTCTCCGGCGGAAGCTGAGTGTTTCGTGTCACTTCATACGTCACATAAGCGTGGGCAGTCTGTCCGGCGGGAAGATAAGGGATGTTGACCAGCATCAACTTCATCTCTTTGTTGATCGGGCGATAGGAAATCTTTGCCTGCGGCGAAATGTCCTCGTCAACCACCTTCACCTTTTGCTCGGGCCAGTCGACCGGGACCGGTATGTAGCCCATGATCTTCGAGCAGGCACTCGTCGCGGTGATCTGCATCCCAACCTTCCAGCGTTGGGTCTGGGCCTCGCCCAATTTTCCATGCTCGCCGGTCTTCCCGGCTTCATCCGCGAACTGCGCGTACGCCGGGCTGATCCAAAGACTACCAATAACCGTTAGCAAAATAACCAGAATGGGATACATCGATCTCATGGTGGGAAGGCCTCTTGTTCCTATCAAGTTTTTACTTGAAACCGCCTGCCAGTGGGCTGCAGGCTTACTTCCCCCAATTGTAGCCTGCCTGGGGCAAAAATGGGAGCGTTTTTCAATGCTCAAAACGGTTCCGAAGCGGAAATAAGCGGGTTTTTGGCGATCGAAGGAGGCAAAAACGTAAAATTCAGGTTTTTCGGAGTACCAGCCAGTCTCCCAAACTCGGCCAGAGCTGGGAAATCGCAAAAAGAATCCTTGCCCGCATCGGAATGACCAACTCGGGCCGGCGGAGTTCGCAATAGCGCAAGATCTTCTCGGCCAAATAGTTAGGTGGAATCCGGCGGGTTTTGACTCCCGCCCCCGGACGCAGTGCATTCTCCGGGATACCTTCCGTGCCGGCCAGTGGATAAAGCCGATCTCCCTCACGTTCCACCGGGCCGGGACAAACCAGCAAAGCATGAAGGCCCTCAGGACCCAACTCCAGACGCAACTGCTGCGTGTAGGCAGCCACGGCAAACTTGGTCGCCGGATAGGCACCGATCCAACGTGCGGCCGATTTGGCAGCCAGAGAGCCGATATTGACCACATGCCCACGCCGTGGAAGCAGATGCGGAATTGCCGCCCGCGTACAACGGACCGTCGCCAAGAAGTTGAGCTCCATCCACTCGCGAAACATGTCGGGCGTGGTGTTTTCCACCTTCCCGCGATGGGTTCGGCC
>JASFHG010000382.1:0-4523 GCA_050123355.1 Planctomycetia bacterium | reverse complement strand
GAGCAGATCGTCACGCTCCAGCGTATTGTCCGCCGCGTGCCGATCGCCGAGCACCTGGCCAAGCGAGCCGTCGCGATCACCCGTCAAACGCGGCCCGACTTGGACGCCTCGCCCGAGATGGTCCGGCAGTGCGTCCGCTGGGGAGCCGGTCCTCGCGCGGCCCAGTACATGGTCCTCGGCGCGAAGGCCCGAGCGGTGCTCGAAGGGCGTTATCACGTCGCTTCCGAAGACCTCGACGCGGTCGCCGGCCCGGTCCTGCGTCACCGGATCATCACGAACTTCAACGCCGAAGCGGAAGGGATCACGCCGGACCAGATTATTCACGAGTTGGTTTCGGCGAATTGAAAAGCGAGTTAGTGCCCAAATTGATTTAGCCGCGTGGCTTTATGCCCGCGCTCGGATTGACGACAGGAAACGCATTTCCATTTTCGTAAAATTCATCCAACATCAATAACAGGCTGCTATTTTTCATGGCAACAAAGCGCGGGCATAAAGCCACGCGGCTAAGAATCGAAAACATCACCACACACCTATGACTAACCAACCGACTCCGTGCCGACTTTTGATGGATCCGCCTTGTGATGGGGCGTGGAACATGGCGGTCGACCAGGCGCTTTTGGAGTCGGTTGCAAAAGGAGCCCCCCCGATTTGGCGGTTCTATCAGTGGGCCGAGCCGACCCTCTCGCTCGGTTACTTCCAGGATTACGCCGATCGGGAGAAGCATCCGGCCAGTCGGGCGTGTCGGATCGTACGGCGAGCCAGCGGCGGCGGGGCGATCTTGCACGACGCCGAGCTGACCTACTCTCTCGCGCTGCCTGCCGACCACCCCCTGGCGATCGGGCGGCTTTGCCTCTACTGCGAGGTCCACCGGAGCCTGATCGAGGCCCTAACCCATTTGGGGGTGTCAGAAGCGGATCTCTCGATGAATTCCGTAAAGAATGCGACGGAGAACCCCTTTTTGTGTTTCCAAAGGCGTGCCGAGGGCGATGTATTATTGGGGACAACGAAAATTGCCGGGAGTGCCCAACGTCGTGTTCAAGGGGCAGTGCTCCAGCATGGCAGCATCCTCTTGAGGCAGTCGACCGTGGCCCCCGAGCTGAAAGGGATCGTCGATCTTTCGGGCGTCGCCGTGGATGCAGACCGCCTGATCGAGGCATGGACACAACTTTTGGGGGATCACCTCCACCTAAATTTCTATCCTGATCCACTCTCCCCGGGCGAACAAACGCGGGCCGAGCAACTGGTCCGAGACCGCTACGGCCTGGACAAATGGACACAATCCCGCCAGAAAACCGGTCCCGGATCGGACCCAAACTAAGTCAGTCACGTCAATTAGGAAATTACGAAACCGTTAGAATTGTTGACGATTTCCCGGTTCCCTTTTGACATCCCGATAGAAAATGGTTAATATCGAAGATAGGCGGAAGTGGAAATTTTTTCACTTCTGCCTACAGGAAAGGAAGGAACCTTTCCCAGACTTATTGGGGAAAAGAGTGTTTGTATCGCCTTTGGTCTTATGAAAGCTTTTGTTACGGTCTACCCATAAAGACCTTCGGCTAGGGTGGAATCTATTCGATCTCCCTACAAACGGTGTCGTTTTTCTTCCTTTTGGGACAATGAACGTACGCACTTTTGGAGATCTTTTACTGGCATTTGCCATCGAATGGCAAGTGAGGATCAAAAATGGACGTTAAGCTTATAGTTGTTGGCGGAAAGCACAACGGGCAGGCTATCAAGGTGAAAGGACCGAAGTTTTATATCGGCCGCGCCGAGGATTGCCATCTTCGTCCAAAAAGCGATCTGATTAGCCGCCACCACTGCGCGATCCTGATCGAAGACGACCTGCTGACGATCCGCGACTTCGGCAGCAAGAACGGTACGATACTCAACGACGAACCGGTCTACGGCGAAGAGGATCTCGAAAACGGCGACGTTCTGACGATCGGCCCCTTAACGTTCAAGGTCGACGTGAACATCAGTCTGGGCGGTCCGAAAAAGCCCAAGGTCGAATCGATCGAAGAGGCGGCCCAACGCACGGTCGAGTCGGGCTCGAAAAAATCGGACGATGACGACCTCGACATCTCCGACTGGCTCGCCGGCGAAAACGAGGACGTCACCAGCACCCGCACCCAGACCAATATCCTCGACAAGGAAACGCTGGCCCAAATGCTCAACGAGCAATCGCAAGAGACCACCGTCGAAAACACCGAGGAAAAAGCGGCGGAAAAAGAACCGAAGGATAAAAAGGACGACAAAAAAGACAAGAAGGAGCCCGGTCGTCTCAACCCGGTCAAGAAGCCCAAGATGATCGACTCGCAAGCGGCCGCCGAGGACACCCTCCGAAACTTCTTCCATCGCCGCTAAAGGCACCGATCGCCTAAGAGCCTATCCAAAACCCGGGACTGGCTCCCTTTTTTCAGGTGCCTGTCCCGGTTGTCGGATAGGCCCTAAGTTTCTCCCCCGACCTCTCTTGGTTAATACTGGTTTATAAGGTATAATTGTTTAGAGTGATACTATGTCTCCATCCCGTCGCACGCGACGGGGCTAACGTCTGCTTCCTGATTTTTGAGATGAACCCCAACGAGAAAAAGCTTTGGTAAAACCGGTTCAAAAAAAATCGAAACCAAAAGATGACGCCGGGCTGCTGGGCGTTGGATTCGACGCCAACGACGGCCAAGTCCGCCTGACGCGAGGGGAAAACTACGCGCTGGTCGGCGGATCGGAGCATACCCATACCGTGATGCAAGAGACGGCCGTCAAAATCAACGAACATACCAAGCGTACCGGAAAACGCCTGAAGGACGTCTCCGGAAACGAGCTGCGTGACATCTGCGAAAAAGTCCGCGACGAGCTCGGCCCTCCGCCGGAATCCAAGCCGGAGTAAAAAGAACCGCCGGGCATTTCTGGAAACCGGTCGCCCTGTCCTCGCCATTTCGCCCATCTTCCTTGGTTTACTGGTCGTGCTATATTCGCCGCACATCTTTCGTGGATCCATTTCTCCCAAAACGCGTCGAACTCCGTTCGACCGCTAAACGATACTCACATAATTCCCCCTGAAAGGGGATTCTCGATAAATTTCCCTTGAAACGGGGGGCAGGATCCTCTATGATTCCGCACTCCATTTCCAAGGTTTTTGATAGGTGCTACCGCACCAATGGAATGGTTGCCTCTTCCGGGCACACCTACCAAGGTTCAATCATCATGCAATATCGATATCAAAAAATCTTTCCAAGCGGCGTCGCACTCCTGGGCATCCTCCTGATACTGACGACGGGCGGGTGCCAGTCGTCTCTCTGGTCGTTGAAGAACACCAAGGGGAAAGAGGACCAGATCATCCCGACCGGCAAAGAGGCCGAGCAACTTCAATCGGCTCCTCAGCCCACGACAGGCGCAAATGTCGACCAACCCGCCGTCCCGGCACCGGCGGCAACGCCCCAGCAGGTCATGGCGGAGGTGCGCCGGCTGGGTGCGGTCAATCCGACGGCTCAGGCCGCGTTGATGCAAGAGCTCGAAAAGGCCGATCCCAACATCTGGCCTGGTGTCCTGCAGAATTTCCGCTCACGTCTGGCGATGGGTGACCGGCTTCATAACGAAGAGGTGCTCGCGGCCCGAGTCAATTCGCAAAACGGCGCCAACCCAGGCCAAAACCCTCAATACGTCAACCAGAATCCCTACTACGCCAATCAGCCGATCCCGGCCAACACCTATCCAAATCAAAATCCAACGCAAACTCCCACCGTAAATCAACCGTACCCCCAACAGCAACCGTATCCCGCATATCCTCAACCGGCGGCCCCTCAAAATTACGCGCCACAAGGCTATCAAAACTATCCGGCTCAGCAGCCGTATCCTAACGCCGGACCGCAGAACTACCAAACTCCTTCGCCGCAGGCCATGCCGGGCTATCCTCACACGAGTGCCAAGCCGGCCGACCCGGGCGTGATCCAAGCGAGCTACGAAGCGCCGCTCGACGAACCGGCCCTTGAAAAAAAACCTCTCGATAGCACAACGAGCCAGACCAAGACACCGGCCCTCGAAGATCAAGACTGGCGTACGCTGCTGGCTGCGTCGATCGACTCGCTGCAAAATGAACTTGCGGAAAAAAACGCCAATAGCTCACAAGAGACCGGCACGCTCGGCAAACTGGACCAGATCCGGCTTCGGCTGATGCTGCTGGCCGATGGGCGAGGCACCGAAGCGGTCGAGCCGATCGCGGGCGAGTCAAAGGAAATCACCGACTTTTGGGCCAACCAGATGTTCGGCATGAGCACACTGCTCGACGAGCGCAAGGCCTCCGATCCGGCGCTTCGCAACGCTTCGGCCAAGCATAAACTGGCCGACTCGCTCCACCACCTGAGCCAAGCATCGAGCCTCGAAGTCCGCGGCCTGGCGTTTTGCAAGGCGGTCAACGGCTTCGCCAATATCGAGCAGTTCGAAAAGTACACCTTCAAGCCGGGCCAGCAGGTCATCCTCTACGCCGAACTGGACAACCTCAAATACGAAGAGACCGCCGACGGTTATAA
>JASFHG010000381.1:0-4532 GCA_050123355.1 Planctomycetia bacterium | reverse complement strand
AACCGAACAGGGAGTTTTTAAATGAGTATAAAAAACATGCCTACAACAGCAAATCGTGCACCCGCACCTATTGGCCTGACGGCCGACGCCCTTTACGAGAAATGTACCGCTTTGGCTCGCAACCTTTGGTGGAGCTGGCAGCCGGAAGTGATCAACTTGTTCCGCGACCTGGACCCGATCCGGTGGCGGCAGTTGGACCACAACCCGATTGCTTTGCTTGCCGAGTTTACGCCCGAGCGGCTCGAAGCGCGAGCGGCCGAGTTGGTTCTCTTCAGCCGGATCAACCATGCGTATCGACGTCTGAAGGAGTATGTCAACGAAGTGCCGACCGAATGGGCACGGACGCACGTCGGCGTGCTCGGCTCGAAGCCGGTCGCTTACTTCTCGCTCGAGTTCGGCGTCCACGAATCGGTCCCGATCTATTCGGG
This sequence comes from Planctomycetia bacterium, assembly GCA_050123355.1. Classification (GTDB taxonomy): domain Bacteria; phylum Planctomycetota; class Planctomycetia; order Pirellulales; family Thermoguttaceae; genus JASFHG01. The sequence continues at coordinate 4,104 of JASFHG010000381.1, read as the reverse complement.
CGGTCTCGGGGTGCTTTCGGGCGACCATATCAAGAGTGCCAGCGGCTTGGGTGTGCCTTTGGTCGCGATCGGGCTCTTTTATGACCAAGGTTATTTTAAACAGCACCTCGACATGGACGGCTACCAGGGCGAGGAGTACATGGACACGAAGGTCGAGAACCTGCCGATGGAGCCGGCCCGAGGGCCCGACGGCCAGTCGATCACCGTCGAGATCAAGACCCGGCAGCGACCGCTTTTCGCGAAGGTCTGGCTGATGCGGGTCGGTCGCGTGAACCTCTACCTGTTGGACACCGACATGGAAGAGAACGTGCCGGAAGATCGTCAGCTCACCTCGCGACTCTACGGCGGCGACAACCGTACCCGAATCCGTCAAGAGCTGGTTGCCGGTGTCGGTGGCGTTCGAGCGCTGAAGGCGTTGGGGATTTCGCCGGGCGTGTATCACTTGAACGAAGGGCATATCGGCTTCGCGACCCTCGAAGCGGTACGTCAGATGATGCAGGACGAAGGCCGCACGTTTGACGATTCCTTGCGAGAGATCGCGCAGCATACGGTTTTCACGACCCATACGCCGGTCCCGGCCGGTCACGATCGGTTCGATGGCAGCCTGGTCGAAGAGCACCTTGGTCCGCTGCGTGACGAGTTGGGCATCTCTTACGACCAACTGATGGGCCTTGGTCGTGTCGAGCCGCAGAACGAGCACGAGCCGTTCTGCATGACGGTGCTTGGCCTGAAACTTTCGCGACGAGCCAACGCGGTGAGCAGCCTGCACGGTCACGTTTCGCGACGGATGTGGGCTCATCTTTGGCCTTGGCGGGTGGAAGAGGAGATCCCCATCGGTCACATCACCAACGGCGTGCACGTTCAAAGCTGGCTCGCGTGGCAGATGCAACAGCTTTACGACCGAAACTTGCCGGCCGGTTGGCTCCGACGTCACGGGACGGCCGAGGCGTGGCAGGATATTTACAAGGTCGATCCGGGCGAGTTGTGGGAGACGCACAACACGCTGAAGAACTTGTTGGTTGCGTTCGTGCGGCGTCGTGTCAGTCGCCAGTGTCGACGTCGTAACGAGCCGGACGATGTGGTCGAAATGGCCCGCAACATCCTCGATCCGAACGTTCTGACGCTCGGATTCGGGCGTCGATTCGCGACGTACAAACGGGCCAATTTGCTCTTGAGCGATCCGGACCGTTTTGCCGCAATGGTGAATCATCCCGAGCATCCGGTCCAGGTGATCTTTGCCGGCAAGGCCCACCCGGCCGACGAGCCCGGCAAGGAATTGGTGAAGCAGATCGCCAACCTGCGTCATGACCCTCGTTTCGCCGGTCGAATCATCTTCATCGAGGATTACGACATCAATGTCTGTCGGCACTTGATCCAAGGTGTTGACGTTTGGCTGAACAACCCGCGACGTCCGCTCGAAGCGTCCGGTACCAGCGGCCAGAAGGCGGTTCTCAACGGTGCCTTGAACCTGTCGGTGTTGGACGGTTGGTGGGCCGAGGCATACGACGGTGCCAACGGGTTCGCGATCGGACACGGCGAGCAGCATACCCAGGACGAAATTGCTGATGCCCGCGACGGAAAGCACCTTTACGAAGTGCTCGAACAGGAAGTTATTCCGCTCTACTACGATCGTGACGTGGACGGCCTGCCGCAGCACTGGATCAAGCGGATGATGAACTCGATCAGCTCGCTCGCCTGGCGGTTCAGCGCCCACCGCATGGTCGCCGACTATGTCCAACACGCCTACCTTCCCGCCGCCGGCGGCTGGAGCAGCGACATGACAGTCCGGTAGCGATCGAGAGTATTTTGAATTTTTTAAACATACACACCCCTTGCCGATCGGCGAGGGGTGTTTTTGTGAACGCATGTTGAAGTAGTGAAACCGTTGCCATGATGTGCCACCGTTCGTTAGCCGCGTGGGTTCATGTCCGCGATTGGAAATCCATGTAAAAAACCGCGTTGCGTTGTCGTGTTGGAACGTTTTTTCAAAACAACAATGCCGACCACCGTTGTTTTCGGAGAGCGCGGACATGAAGTCGCGCGGCTAACGAACGTGTGCACGGTTGGTGCCCTTGCATTTATGTCACTTGTTTTCTAAGGAAGTGGGACCGGCCGGTCGGTCTTCTTGTCGCGGGGCATTTGGGCCTGCACTTTTTGGAGGTAGGCTTTCAGCTCGGCGGCCAGCTCGTCGCGTTTTTCGGTTTCGACGTCGGCCAGGTTCTTCGTCTCGCCCAGGTCGTTGGCCAGGTTGAACAGCTCGTAGCGCGGGCCGTCGTGGAAATAGATCAGTTTCCAGTCGCCGCGGCGGATCGTGCTCGAGGAGCCGATGCCGGGACCGGTCGGGCCCCACCAGTTGGGATAGTGCCAGAAGAGAGCTCTTTGATCGGCTGGTCGAACTTCGCCTTTCAACAGCGGCACGAAGCTGACGCCGTCGACCGTCTGCGGTAAATTTTGGGGCAGCGCGACGCCCGCGATGTCGAGCACGGTCGTGAAAAAATCTTCGATGATGACCGGCGTCTCGCAAGTCGAGCCGGGCCGCGTCACGCCGGGCCATCGGACGAGCATCGGTTCGCGTATCCCGCCTTCGTAGGCCGAGCCCTTCCCGCTGGCGAGCGGCCGGTTGTGGGTGTGGGGCGTGCCGCCGCGATGGACGACCGACAGGCCGCCGTTGTCCGACATGAAGAGGATCGCCGTGTTCTGGTCGATCCCCTTTTCTTTCAGGTGATCCATGACGTCGCCGAGCGAACGGTCCATCCCTTCGACCATCGACGCGTAGGCCGCTTCTTTTGGGTCCAGGTCGGGATAGTTGTTGACGAAACGACGGTCGGGCATGATCGGGGCGTGGACCGCGTAATGGGCCAGGTAGAGGAAAAACGGCCGGTCGGCGGACAGCGAGTCGTCGATCTCGCGGATCGCTTCACGGGTGAGCGCCTCGCTCAGGTTGATTTTCTGGCCGTGGTACTTTTCCATGTTCGGCAACGGCCACCGAGTTTTTTTCTTTTGGGTCGGTTTTTTGGTGTTTGGTTTTCGGCGATTTCTGAAATTATCTTCGCCATAGTAGCTGCCCGGCGAACCGAGGGCGTAGCCGGCGATGTTGACGTCGAAACCGAGGTGCTTGGGATCGGCCCCGGGCGCACCAACCGCACCGAAGTGTGCCTTGCCGACATGGATGGTCCGGTATCCGGCCGTTTTCAGAATCGCCGGAAGCGGCCGGGCGTGGACCGTATGATGTTGGTCCGGCCGGGTGCATATCCCGCCGTAGTTCCACTCGGGTAGCGTGAACTTGGGATGCTTCATGCCCCGCCTGCCGTCATACCACAAGGTCCAGTCGGTCACACGATGCCGAGCCGCGCTCATGCCGGTCATCAACGAAACTCGAGACGGAGAACAGACGCAACAGGCGTAGGCGTTGGTAAATTTCATCCCCTGCCGAGCAAGCCGCTCCATGTTCAGCGTCCGATAACGCTCATTCAGCGGCGTTTTCTCCGTATGAAACGGAACCGACGTATCCTGCCACCCAAGATCGTCAACCAAGAAGACGATAATGTTCGGCCGAGGTTTTTTGATAGGCTTCTTTGGGATGTCGCCAAGGCAATGTGTCGCAAAAGCCGAGCAAAAGATCAGACCAAGGAGGATGGTAAAGGTGTTTTTCATGGTATCGTGCGTTTGTCCCGGAAGGGACGTAGGCGAAAAAGCAATATGCTTTGCCTACGTCTTTTTTGTATAGGTTCTTAGTTGCCTCTTTGTTTTTGTTCCCTTATGGCATCTTGTGAGGGGTGATTTTGGATATGTTGAATAGCTCGATCGAGAATTTTATCTTTGTCAGACTTAGGGGATGGTTTCACGAGAATGTCTGGTGAAATTCCTACATCTGAATAGTCCTTGCCGTTAGGTGAAAGGACGGTCGGTTCTGCTCGGAAAACAATCATTCGACCGTCTGAGAGTTTTTCAAAATCGTGACCGGATAGAATTCCAGCTGTGGGCTGACCGATTACGGTAGCTCGATGATGATCTTGCAGGGTCATGGCCAGTATTTCAGCGCCACACCCTGATGTCTTGTTGGTTAACACGATCAATCGAGTATGCAAGGATCCTGGTTTGGAT
>JASFHG010000380.1:0-4548 GCA_050123355.1 Planctomycetia bacterium | reverse complement strand
CGCGAGAAATACCCGGTTACCCGCGACGAACTGCTCGAGCAGCGCAACCGCATGATCGCCAAACACCCGAATACGACGTATCTCTGTGCCCATATGGGCAACTGCCCCGAGGATCTCGAGAAAGTGGGCGGATGGCTCGATAAGTATCCGAACATGTACATCGACATCGACGCTCGGATTTCGGAGCTTGGCCGCCAGCCCTATACGTCACGCCGGTTCTTTCTGAAATATCAGGATCGGATCCTCTACGGGACCGATACGACGCCGAAACGCGAGGCGTTCCGGATCAACTACCGGTTCCTCGAGACGGACGACGAGTACTTCGACTGTCGCGAGAGCCACCACCTGCAAGGCTTCTGGATGATCTACGGCATTCACCTGCCGGATGACGTTCTGAAGAAGATTTATATCGACAACGCCAAAAAAGTGCTTTTTTTCTAGAGCCGGGCGGTACCAGTAGCGCGGCGTCGACCGGCATGAAAGAAACATCCAGCGAAACCAAAGACTCCAGCAAGGCGCGGCCCAGCTATCGAGTTGCGAAAACCGACGATTTTGAAGTGACCGGATCCGGTGACAAGCCGGCCTGGGCGAAAGCACCGTGGTGCTCGCTCAAGCCGTTCCGTGACGGCGGCCCTGATTATGAAGCACGCTTCAAAGTGCTTTATTCGGATCGAGGGCTTTACGTCTTGATGGACGGGACCGATCGAAAGCTGTCAGCCACGAAGACCGACGATTTCGACAACCTCTGGACCGAGGACGTTTTCGAGTTCTTTCTTTGGCCGGACCAACAGCGTACGATCTATTTCGAGTACGAGATCTCGCCGTTGGAAAAGGAATTGGTGCTGCTGGTCCCGAACATGGGCGGCCACCGTAAACAGCATGGCTGGCGACCGTGGCATTATGAAGGGGACCGTCGCGTGAAGAAAAAGGTGACGGTCCACGGAGGCAAAATGGCCCCCGGCGAGAAAATCACCGGCTGGACGGCCGAGGTTTTTGTCCCTTACGAGCTTCTGAAGCCGTTGGAAAACGTCCCGCCACGCTCTGGTACGCAGTGGCGGGCAAACGTCTATCGCTGCGATTATGACGACGCAAAGAGCGCCGGATGGTACTGGTCCCGGACCAAGGGCAGCTTCCACGATTATAACCGCTTCGGCACCCTGATTTTCGAGTAGTTTTTCAACCAAGCCGACTTTGAGACGCAGTCTCAAAGTCGGTTCTGCAGCATAAAAAATCCTTACGTCGCTGGGTCTTCCGGTCCGGTTTCCGGTTCGGGCGTAACGTCGCTGACATTCACTTCGGTCCGTGCCGCTTTGAGTTGGGCCTCTTTTTCAGCCAGTTCTTGACGCTGCTTTTCGTTTTCTTCCTTCGCTTTTTTCGCCTCGGCAAGTAGTTTTTCGGCCTGTGCTTTTTCGAGTTCCGCGCTGGCTTTTAACTTTTTCGCAGCCACTATTTGCTTTTGGACAACTGCTCTCATTTTGTCAATCTTGGCGATTTCCTCTTGCAGTTGCTCCTTGGCTGCAATCGCTTTTGCCTTGGCCACTTCGGCCGCCTTCATGGCTTTGTGAGCGTCGAGGGTTTTGGCTTCCAGTTTGGCGAGTTCCGCTTTCATTTCGCTTCGTACGGTCGCGAGTATTTTTTCGGTTGCCTCTTTCGCGGCGGTCGCTTCGTCGCGGGCTTTTTCGGCCGCCAACTTGGCTGCCTCGGCGTCCGCTTTGAGAGTTTCGGCTTCGGCCAGGATTTGCTTGGCGCGATAGGTTTCGGCTCGGGCCATGCGCATCACGGGCGTGTTCATACGGATCCGATACAGCAGACCGCCGCAACGGGCCGCTTCCGACGTGGTGCTGACACAGAGCAGACCACTGAGAACGAGAAGTACAAGGATGGATTTTTTCATGGTCTATTTCTCCTTTTCATTTTGGTAGGCCATTTTGGCTTGGGCTTCTTGCGATAGGTAGGCAGCCTTCTTGCAACCAAGCCAGTTGGAAGGTGGGAAACGATCTCGCTTGCAGCATGATCGTTGACCCCCATTATCTGAAACCCGTCCGGTAAAGTCAACAAAACCGCTATGATTCACCCGCCAAAATGACGGGTATATCAAGTTGTTGGCACGGAAAATGGAGGAAGCAGTCCCCCCCAAGTAAGTTAGGCTATACTTGCAAAAATCAATATTTCGTCTGCGATGAAAAAAATAACGGGCATCGTATCTACTTGCCAATTCTGCTTATAGCGACTTTTGACGCTTGGTGTTGTGTTTTTGAGAGGGAGCAAAACCGGGCAGAAACCAAAATTGCGACCCAAGATCGAGACGAATCGTTCGAAATAGCTTTAATTGTCACACATACAGGTTGTATGGCAGCTTGTATAGCAACTGCCTACCACAGATGATCAGGAGAAAAGTACTATGGCTATGTTTGTAATGGCTCTCATTTGTTTCGCGATCGGAATGGTCGTGATTTTGGCGGGCTCAATGACCTCGCTGCTTTTTGGCAAACAACAAACAGATCAGGGTGACGCGCTGAAGAACACAACTTCCCGAGTCGCCTCTGGCGTATTTGGCGTGCTTATTCTTCTGGCAGGTCTGGCACTGATGTTGTTCTCCTCGGCGATTTACGTCAAGGACAATCAGGGCGGTCTCGTGATCAAACGATTTGGCAAAGACCTTCCTCCCGGCCGGATCATCGCGGTCAATGGCGAAAAAGGTCCCCAAGCCCGCGTGCTGCCCCCGGGCTGGCACTTCTTCTACTGGCCATGGCAGTATCAACTTGAACCGATCGACAACATCACCATCCCCGAAGGCAAAGTCGGTATCGTCTCGGCGCTAGACGGCAAACCGCTTCCCGAAGGCGAGATCTATGCTCCCGAGTGGAAAGACGCTCAGAAGATGCTCGACGCCGAAGAGTTTCTCAAAGGCGAAGGATACCAAGGTCCGCAACTGACCGTCTTGAAGCCACGCCAATATCGGTACAACAACCGGCTCTTCAAAATCGAAATGTCCGACGCACTCGAAGTGCCCGTCGGTAAAGTTGCCGTCATCAAGGCAAACGCCGGTGAAGAATACAAAGGCGAAGACATCGAGTATGTCAACGGCGTGCCCATGGTTCCGAAATACCATCGCGGACTTTGGAACGAAGCCCTGACGCCCAACGCCTATTATTTGCACCCCAACGCCTACGTCGTCACGTTTGTCGAAACAACCAACCGTGTTTACAGCTACACCGGCCTGACAGGCGTACGCTCCCGAGGCGACCGGCCCGACCAAGATAACTCGATTTCCGTCCGAACCAAAGACGGCTTCGAGTTCCCCGTCGACGTCCGCGTCTCGGTCAAAATCTCGGCCGAAAACGCACCCGACGTCGTTGCCCGACTTGCCGATCCCGATTCAGACTCCGATGGCGACGGCTTCAACATCCTCGAAGAACGCGTCATCCTGCCTCTCATCCGAGCGATCTTCCGAAACCTAGCCGAGAAACGCGGCGCGGTCGAATATGTCTCGGTGCGTAGCGAAATCGAAGAGGCCTCGGCAAAAGAGTTTGCCGAAAAACTCCAGACCTTCAAGGTCAGCACCGACGGCGTCTTCATTGCTCGGATCGGACTGTCCGATACCAAAGAAGGAAAAGCCTTGCTCGATACCCAAACCCAACAAGAAATCGCGATCCGCGAAAAGGAAACCTGGCTTCGTAAACAAGAGGCCGCGATGAATCGTGCAAAATCGGTTCGTGCCGAAGAAGAGGCCGACCAAGAAAAGATGAAGGTCGCCGCCGAAGCACAAATTGCCATCGAAAAATCGAAAGCCCAAGCCGCCATCGAAAAGGCGGAGGGTGAGAAACAGGTCTATCTCAAGAAGATTGAAGCGCTCGGTGGCGTCGACAATTTTGTCATGCTCGAGAAGTTAAAAATCATCATAGACCAGTGGAACGGCTCGGTGCCGGCGGTCACGGTCCTCGGGGGCTCGGAGGGTGGCAGCCAACTGCTCGACGCGACGCTCGGCACGATGCTGAAGGAGAAGATGGCCAAGGCGGCGAAGTAAGGAGTTGGCATTAGACCGCCTTCCGGAATGTTTCACGGAAAAATGTTTCACGGAAAATCACCCCTCGGAAAAGTTTTTCGAGGGGTTTTTTTATGGTTTGGTTATTGGTATTGCACCGATAATAGCGATTAACGGGGTTTTATGAAAAAAACGAGTTGTATTGATGTAGTATAAGATTGCCATACCAAACCTTTTAGGTTTCTCGTCCGTATTAGTGAACAGGAAGTGTTGGTCCCCCCAATTGGTATAATTTTTAAAGGCTTCCCATTTTCCCGAGTATTTCTATTGCTTTTAATTCGTTTATTGTTTAGTGTCGAAGTAAGGCTTTTAGAAAAACGAAGTCTTTTTTGCACGCACTCAGGGGGATACTTTAGGGGGCCGGCATTTGTTACTCAGGGTTGCATTTTAAAGCACATGTAGGTAAGTATTATGAAAAAAGTACAATGGATGTTGTCTATCATTTTGATAGGCTTTCTGTGTGTCGCTGCTCAAGCAGAGATCGCCCCAGGAGGTTTCCAAGG
>JASFHG010000379.1:0-4548 GCA_050123355.1 Planctomycetia bacterium | reverse complement strand
TCTCGATCCGATTGTGCTTTGGTCCGCCTTGCCGTATGACGTCCGGAAACGGACGCGACCGGTGGCGGCAAAGGATTATTGGATGTCCGGCCTGGTCCGTCGTTATTTGGCGACCAAGGTGTTCAATGCCCTGCTGATCGATCGCAAGGAGATCAAGGTCCACCAGAGTCCGGTCGACTTGATGATCCGGGAGATGGGGGGTCGTGACTCGCTGATCATCTTTCCCGAGGGCGGTCGAACGCCGGGGTCCGAGATCAATGAGTTTAAAAGCGGGCTATATTATTTGTGTAAGAAGCGGCCTGACCTAGAATGCGTGCCGGTCCATATCGATAACATGAGCCGGATTTTGCCGCGAGGCCAGGTTCTGCCGGTGCCGTTGTTGAGCGTCGTGACGTTTGGGGCTCCGATGTGGATCGAGGCGGGCGAGTCGAAGGCCAGCTTCCTCACCCGTGCCCGTGACGCGGTCGTTGCCCTTCGGCCCAAGGAAGAAGAATAACGTTTTGGTGTTACGCGTTTTCATACGCGGATAAACGAAACGCGTCGAATTCCATTCGACCGCTAAACTTCGAAATTTACAGAAGCCATAAAATTTAAATTTATGATTGACTTTAAGCTGTGGATATTGATCGGGACGGTGATCGTGCTGCTTGGCACGGCGACGCTCGTGGTACATATCTTACGGCGTCGAGACGATCTCGGGGTCAATGTGGCGATTGTCGAGGCGTTTCGGCTTCGCGTGCGTGCCTGGTGGCTGCTTTTTACCGTGTTGGTGACCGCTTGTTTGATCGGCAAGATCGTGACGGTCATTTTGTTCGGGCTGATTTCCTTTTGGGCGTTGCGCGAGTTTATCACGTTGACCCCTACCCGTCCCGGCGACCATCGTACGCTCTTTTGGGTCTTTTTCCTTTGGACGCCGTTGCAATATGTCGTGATCGGTTTCGCGATGTACAACCTGTTCGGGCTGGAATGGCTCGATTTTTACAGCGTGATGATCCCGGTGTATGTATTTTTGTTCATCCCCACTCGCGTGGCGATGGATGGCGATTCGCGACGGTTTCTCGAACGGGTGGCCAAGATGCAGGCGGGCATTCTGATTTGTGTCTACTGCCTTAGCTATGCCCCGGCGTTGATGTCGGTTCCGGTGCATGACAAGAGCTTGCCGTTCAGTTCGGCCGGGCTGCTGATCTTTTTCGTGTTGATGGTCCAGATCAGCGACGCGTTGCAGTATACGCTTTCCCAGGTGGGCCGGCGGCACGTGATCGTTCCGACGATTCACAAAGGTCGCACTTGGGAAGGGCTGATCGGCGGCATGATCAGCTCCGCGCTGATCGGGGCGGCACTCTGTTGGGCGACCCCCTTCACCTTCTGGATGTCGGGCGTCATGTCGGCGGTGATCGCACTGATGTGCTTTGCCGGTTCGCTGACGATGTCGGCGATCAAGCGGGACCGGGGCGTCCGCGACTATGGAACCCTGGTCGAGGGGCATGGCGGCGTGCTCGATCGGATCGACTCGCTTTGTTTTGCCGCGCCGGTGTTTTTCTACCTTACCCGGTGGTGGATTGCCCTTGCTACCTAGGGCGGATAAGCCGATATTCCGCTATTCTCACGAACTTTTGTGCCGGCCTCCTTGTCTTAATAGCGGTAAGCTTTATCATAAGTTAGGTGAAAAACGTCGAACTCCGTTCGACCGCTAAACTACTGAAATAAATATTCCCACACCCCTTGCCCCCACTCACTATCATGCAGACAGTAAAAGTTGGACTTATTGGTTTTGGAACGATCGGATCCGGTGTCGCTCGAATCTTGCTCGAAAAGACGGACCACCTTGCTCGCCATGCCGGCAAGCGGATCGAGCTGGTCCGCGTGGTCGACAAGGATACGACCAGTCGGCGGAACATCACCTTGCCCGCGGGGCTCTTGAGTGACGATCTCGACGCGCTGGTTGACGATCCGGAAGTTTCGGTTGTCGTCCAACTGATCGGCGGGGCGGGCGTCTCGCGAGACATCATGCTCCGCCTGCTCGAAAGCGGGAAGGATGTCGTCACGGCCAACAAGGCCCTGCTGGCGCATCATGGGCCGGAGCTGTTTGCCAAGGCTCGCGAGCTGGGACGCACGATTGCGTTCGAGGCGGCCGTCGGTGGTGGGATGCCGGTCATCGCGGGCATCGGTCAGTCGTTGGCTGCGAACCAGATCGAGTCGCTCAGCGCGATTCTCAACGGGACGACCAACTTCATCCTGAGCGAGATGGGCACGAAGGGAAACTCCTACGACGAGGCGGTCAAGGAGGCCCAGCGGCTCGGGTTTGCCGAAGCGGACCCGACGCTCGATGTCAATGGGACCGACGCGGCGCAGAAGTTGGCGATCCTCTCGCAGTTGGCGTTCGGTGCCGATGCCGATTGGGCCCAGATCCCGCGGCTTGGCGTCGACCTGCTCGATGTGGCCGATTTGGATAACGCGCGCGACATGGGCTGCACCGTGAAGCTGATCGCGCAGGCAACTCGGACGCCGAAAGGGCTGAATCTGCACGTCGCCCCGACGCTGGTGAAGCTCGGCTCGCCGATGGCGGACGTCAACGAGGCGTTCAACGCGGTCGAGGTGGTCGGCGATTTCGTCGGCCGTTCGTTTTTCTGCGGTTTGGGTGCCGGTCAGGAGCCGACGGCGTCGGCCGTGGTGGCCGATGTGCTCGACATGGTCGCAGGCCGCGCCCCGATCACGTTCCGCAACCTGGCCCTTTGGTCGTCGGATCGCGAGCCGCCGATCGCCGCTTGCCCGCCGGAGACGGTCCCCGGCCAGTTCTATCTTCGATTCGAAGTCGACGCGTCGACCGTCGACGAGACCATCACGCAAGTGACCGAGCTGTTTGCCAAGCAGGATGTCCCGCTTTCCTCCGTCGACCGGCACAATCCACCGGCCGTCGCGTCCGACCAGGCGTCCTTGGTAGTCCTGACCAAAGCGACGACCGAAGGTGCCATCACCCAAGCCATCGACGCTTTGGCCGCCGCCTCGATTCCTCAAGGCAAAGTTGTTCGCATGCGGATTGAGGGGTAAGGAAATGTTGGTTGTAATTTATGGAAGCAAGTATTTCTTGTTTTTATAAATAGATAGTTGCCTATTGGGGATTGAAGTGAAGAAACAATCGAGGTTAAATAATGTGTGCAAAATGGCGGAAAGGTGCGGAAGAGAAATGTAAACCATTATTGCAGCGGCTGAATGGAATTGAGCGTTACGATAACGGATTCAGAGGTATTGAAACACTGTTTTTCCATTCCTATTTCGCTACTTTGGGTTCATATATTGAATTCGATAGTGGGGTAGGGAGGTTTTCGCAGAAAAAGATTATAGTCAATGCCATTAGAGCATTTGCTACAACAAAAAAAGAGATTACTGCTAATACGTTAATCCAAAATGTCCGCAAATACGAGAAGGAGCTTTTTTCTGTTTCTCCAAAAGAGTATCATATTTTTACAACAATTCAATTGCCAAAAAATTGGCGAATACGTAAGCGTACTATAAATGGTGTAAAAATATCGTTCTATAAAAGACAACCAAAAAAATACTGTTTTGGAAGTGTTGAAGAAGAGTTAAAGACATTATATTCGCCAGTTGACTTGCCCCGAAAGTATAGCAGCGTTGTTCTTTCAGTAAAAGGATATAATGAACAATGGGCCTATGAAGAAGCCAGCAAAGCACTTGCTTTACTACGAGGTGTTTGGAATGTTCTATTAGGTAGTGGAACGCGGCAAACCTATAAGGGCAGGGTACCACCTTTAAGTGCAATTTCAGAAGGCCCTATCTATTCTGTTCATACTCCCGACGGACAATTATCAAATAATTGCTATTTTTATGACCCGGATTACCGTTGTGAGTTTGGCTGTCGGAATAAGTCAGAGAAAGCTCTGGAAAATGAAAAGGAAATTTTTGGTCGTTTGAAACAATTTGCGCCTGATATGAGGCAGTTTGTTGAGGATGCCATCGTTCAATACACGGAAGCTCTTGATTTATGGAATTCGGAGCTTAGTATTATTAGGTTATGGTCTATGCTCGAGTATATGTCTTGTTCGCTTCCGGGCGAATCTCATGTGAAAATTGTCAATAAGCTTTCTTCTCTGTTTATTGATAAAGACTGTGCAGAAATGATGCTGACACACCTGAAAAATACCCGTAATAGAGTTGCACACAGTCATTTTTCACCACCAGATCCAGAGGCTATTTGCGGCCAGTTAAAAACATATTGTAGAGAATTAATTCTGTATTTAATATGTCATGGTGAACATTTTAATTCAAAACGTGAATATGGTGATTATTTAAAACTACCCGCCAAAAAAGATGATTTAGAAAGGAATATTCGTCTAAGTAAATTGGCATTGGAATACAAAGGAGCGGAAGCGAGCTATAGCTAGCTGTAGAGTGTAGTTTGTTTTTAATCCTGTGCATCCTGTCTATCTATGTTCATAAGAACTTGCAGGCAAAATCTTGCTATACACGTTTCGATTATTGTTCTTCTAAGGTGTTTGGTTTAGGTTCTTCGACTCGCCGGTACCAGGAGAA
>JASFHG010000378.1:0-4562 GCA_050123355.1 Planctomycetia bacterium | reverse complement strand
TTGAAAATGTCTTCTTGGCTCATTCTTTCGCTCCTTTACCCACGTATGGCCGGTATTTATACAGAGGGCAAGTATCATCACCACAAAGCCTTACTTCCTTCCGATCCCAACAAACACATGATAGGCAGAATGCCCTAATTGCCTGTTTGGGTGATACCTTGCCCGAGATTGCTCGTAAATACGTTCTCTGAAGCGATTTTGGGATGAATTCCAGCATTTGATTGTCATGAACGGCTTCCGCGTCGCCTTTGGCTGAAATGGCTTTTTTATCTTCAATTCCGTCTCTCTCGGGGAATTCTGAGGGAGTTCCTTTTTTGTTCATTTTCGATCCCTCGCTTCCTTAATTCGTTGTAACTCAGATTTAATCCGCTGGACCGTGGCTAAGTCATAGGCTTTTGCTTGCCCTACGCGGCACGTAGGCTCAATATTTCGCGATTCCAGGCAGTAAACCACGGCATGGCGCGGGACGTTACACCTGATAGCAATTTCACCGATGGTAAAAAGATCTTTTGCTTCCATTCTGGACACCTCACTTTCTAATACTTGAGAAATGATGGCAAAAAAATTTGCTCTCAACTGCTAGGATCATAGAGGGACCAAGAGGCTTTTTCAAACGCTTGCAATCATTTTGTCCGCGCGCGGACAGAGTTGTCCGCATAGAAAGAAAAAGAGGGAAATTCTATTTTCCTGTCTGGAATCGTCGCAGAGTGCGTAAGAGGTTATCGGCTTTCCTGTTTGTTTTTCCCTCATATCCTCGGGCAATTTCATTCTTACTGCGCCGTTCTTTTTTCGGCTTTGCTTGCTCGTCATGTATCTCGATACCTAGAGCGAGAATGTCAGGATCATCGGGCATTCTAAGCGGAAAAACTTTTTTTATGTCCGCGCTGTCCGCGTCGCTATCATCTTTGACCACACACTTTTCCGTTTTTAGACAGTTTTCAAGAATTATCTTTATCCGCTCGGCCCCCGCCTGGATCGCTTCGAGTTGACGGGTCATGTTATCCGGTTTCCTGCCGTCTACTAGTCCGGTGGGAAGCCCTGTCAACACTTCATTGATTGCGCTGGCCTCTGTGGTATAACCAACTTTCTGCAACAAGACAGCCGCCTCACGTGCGGATGTGGCCCAGGGATAAAGACATGTTATGTTGGGACGGGTAATGGGAGGAGAACGTTCAAGTAGTTTCTCTCTCACGCGATACGCCTGCATAGCCCGTTTTTCTTTTGGGGGTGGGCCAAGCATGTTCCGCAAATACTGTTTTTTTCTTTTGGAAGGGAGTTTTTGTAGCTTTGTCTTCGATGGCTTGTCTTCCGGTTCCGCCGCCAATTCATTGAATAATTTGTGACGTTCCTCATCGTTCACAAGCGATTGTCTTCTATTCGAATCGTAGTTGATATCATCAATCGTTTCTTGGAGGTGTGGACGAATTGCCTCAAACTCAGATGGTCGCATGAAATTTCACCTTTCGTGTTGGTCGGGCCGATTCCTGACGCAATGGTACGAAAGGTGAGAAGCACCGATCGCGTCAGGGATCGCTTGGCCGCCGGTTTGCAACCCGGTAAGCCGTCCCGATAATAGATACATTATGTTGCCAATGGACAGAAAATACAACCCGATTCGAAAAACTGCAGAACGGAGGCGACAAGAGCGTGACTGTCACAAAAATGTCACGCTCGAAGCGTGACAAAAACGTGACATGCCTATTTCATGGCGGCTCGACATTTGGCAATCCCTGCATCGCATAGAGCTGGGGAGACGCCAAGCGACTTGGCCTTCTCAGTGACACTCGGTTGTTGAAACGCTTTGGGGTTAGTGACCTCTATCAGAGCGTCAACTGAAATGGCAAGTCACCTGAGTTGATCCAAAACGCGTTTGATGGATGGGGCCGTGATGACTTGAATTATTTTGTCAAGGGCCGTAGCATCTGACCGTGGCATAAGAAATTGCCTTTCCTGTTGTTCAGATTGTTTGGTCAGGTTATTAGTCGATTTCTAACCACTTAAATGTTTTGTGCTATACTGGCATTTTCTCTCTTCCAAATCAACCATATTGCGATAACCGAACCAGTTAACTGGGCAAGGACAGTAAGTGGTCCATGCTCAATGTAGATTCCTTCCTCCTTAAAGAAGCTACTAGAGTTACATCCAAAAGCCAGTAGGTGCAATCCAAACATAAGTACACATGCACACAAAATGGAGAACAGCCGTTTGTGGTTGGGAACAATGCGTGTTGAGACATACACGAACACAAGAAAGCCAAACATTGCTTGAAGGAAATACTCAATCTGACGAAGTGTTTCGGGATCTCGGATTTCGATGACAGGATCATTGATGCCCCACCCTCCAAAGTTCACCATTACAAATAGATGTATAGGAATAGCCACGAACAAGGCCGCTAACAGACCAGCGGGCAGAGCGAAAAGCCAACGTATTGTACTTTGAACCGGAGATGCAGCCACTGAAGTCACCATGCATCCGTTGGATTCTATTCCCGCCTGTTGTACAACCGTTGCTGGCATTAACTCTGTTTTCTGAAATAGTCCTTGGATCAGTGCAG
This sequence comes from Planctomycetia bacterium, assembly GCA_050123355.1. Classification (GTDB taxonomy): domain Bacteria; phylum Planctomycetota; class Planctomycetia; order Pirellulales; family Thermoguttaceae; genus JASFHG01. The sequence continues at coordinate 2,008 of JASFHG010000378.1, read as the reverse complement.
CACGTTCCCAGTAACCATCTACCCCCTCGCGGATCAGTGTGTCCGAAACAATAACTCCAGTTTTAACGTTCCACTGTAATTCCTGGAGCCCTATCGGCCCATATATACGGTCATTGATCTTGAAAAACCAATCAGAGTATTCCATGAGAAACAACCTTTCGTGTTGATCGGGAACCTGCACTTAACAATCAGTGTTCACGTTATCGACTGAAAAACCAAGCTGTCGCCAATACAAGGCCGACTATTTCACCGACGACTCCACTTCCATGCGCAGTCTCCGACTCTCTTGCCATTGCACGAACCACATCCTCGCCACGTTCACTGAAAGCATTAAGCATTTGTTGACGTACAGCGAAGACTTGCCGCGAATGGAGGAAATCACGCCAGACCATGTAAAGCAATGGCACTGTTGATGCAAGGAAGGCTCCCACTGTGAAAGAATTAGGGCCGACCACAAGTCGGAATACGCCATAGCCGAACGCGACCGCCAACGCAACGCCAGCGGTGCCCCCGACCAAACCTGAAACTTTTGTTCGCAACGAGATTGAAGACCAAGCGAGAAGGAGTGCAATCGGAAAGCCAACGAGAAAAACGCCGATGGTCAAGCACCAGTGACCAAAAAACACGACTAAGATATATGCAATTACTGTGGTCATTCCCAAGGCTCCGCCCAATACTCCGGCTGCCGCCAGAACCAACACGACTGTGGCGACACGTAGAGCGGTGACCTTTTTCATTGAATTCGTTTTTTGTGCGTCAGCACGCTCCAATCGGTCAGACGAAAAAATCGGTCTGTCGAGTTTCTTCTCGAAGGCCACCCGGTCCTTTGTTACCTCCAAAGCGACGTCAAGAGCTTCGTTCCTTGCGGTATCTTCGTCAATGTATTTTACTTTCAGTGGTAGCGCCCAGTCGGGAAACGACTCGCACTCATTTAGTTTTGCAACCGCGTTTTTATCTTCAGGATCAATCTGATGCCAATCTCGAGCCAAGTGGGTCAGCAGATAACTAAGCGTTGGGGTCAGACTATCATATCGGTCGATGATTGCTTGATCCGTGGTCGTTTCACGCCGACTTTCCCAGTAATCCATCGTCCATCTGATTGCATACAGAATCGTCTTTTTCTGGTACGGCAGAATGCTACAATCACCGATATGAGGTATTCTGATGGCAATTGAGTCGGAGAATGTAAATACAATATTGTGAAAGTGATCTCTGATGCCTGTATCATCGAGGTCGAACTCCATTGACTGAATATCGTTGCCCTTTGGTGAAGTTGCCGTGTATTCCAGCCCTAAATGTAGGTAAATTTTTTGCCAATAATGTGGATCATCCACGCCAATTTTCCTGCAATACTTCGCGAAAGACGAGGCTGTTTCCTGGGAGAGAAATCGAGGGTCATCAAACTCGAAAGCATGTTTGATAGGAATCGTATCTATTTGGTCATCGGGTACAAAAAGTGACAGTGCGGCCACTGGAACAGTGTAAGCTTTCATACCTTCTGCAAACTTTTCCTCACCAATACTCTCCTCAAAAACATCCCTGTTTGTGTACATCAAAAATTCGTTGGCGACCTGCAAGTTGAATGCTGTACAGATTTGGACAAGATCGTATCCTCTGAGGGAAGAAACGGGCTTTCGAAAAGAAGTGAGCTTCCGGGCGTGGTTTTTCCTCTCGACCAATAGTGCTGGACCTACAATGCCAAATACAAGGTAATTGGCCTCGGAAAACGTCATCGTTGCCATACGGCTTCTCCTAACGAAAAAAGGGCGCCGAACCGATACCGCTCCCACGACCCCGACCAAGGGGCACTGAAGAACAGCATGGCCGACGCCCCTTTCGGGGCGCGGTCCATAGCTGCTTCTTCAGTTAAAGAGCCGAAGCGCAGGTTGGTCGTTTCGTGGAAAGCAGTAGGACGCTTGCGCGTCGATCAAGTTATATTCATAATCGTGCCATCGGCACGGTGGTTTATCTTAACTCTCAAGCATAGTGAAGCATGGTACTCATATCA
>JASFHG010000377.1:0-4568 GCA_050123355.1 Planctomycetia bacterium | reverse complement strand
CGGTGGACCATCTGGTTTTCGTGGATATATTGGAGCCCGATTGCCGTTTGACGTACCAGCTCGCACACGTCGGGGATGGCGACCGTTTTGACGCGACGCAGAATTTGAGAGAAGTTATAGCCTTCGATGAGGTCCATCACGAGATAATATCTCTCGTCCTCTTTATCTGCGTCGTTCGCTTTGACGATATGAGGATGGTTCAGCTTGCCGATCGCTTGCATCTCGCGCATGAAACGCTCGATAGCCTGCCTGTCTTTGGTGAGATCCTCCGACAGTACTTTTACCGCGACGTCCCGGCCGAGCATTTGGTGCCTGGCCCGATAGACGGTCCCCATGCCGCCGTAACCGATGCAGGCAAGCAGCTCGTACTGGCCGAGCCGCGTACCGAGGAGCCGCTCACGGTCCAGGCGAAGGATGTCGGACTCAAACTCGTCGGAGACGCTCAACCGGCAGGCCAGATCGATTGCCCGACTGAACTCCGCTTCGTTTTCGTACGTATCGGCCGAACTTCCGCTGCTTGCGGTTTGGAGCATTTTCTGGAGCCGGCCCACCTCGACGGTCGCCGCGAGGGCCTCACAATCGGGACAGGTGTCCAGGTGCCGGGCGATGCTATCCAACTCATCCAGCGACAAGTTGCCATGTGTGAATTCCACAATCTCTTTCCGCGTTGGACATTTTTTCTTGATTTCCATGGCGACGTTTCCTCGATTCGTTCGAAAGTCAATTTTTTGAATCTGCCGTGAGGCGTTGGAAATGCGTTTTTTTGAAGTGGTTTCATAACTTCCCGGCGGCCCCTATCTTGTGATTGATCCTTCGGATGACCACAAGATGCTGTATGAAAATGGAACGTTTTTGAGTTGTGAAACCAGTTCTTGACGAAAACGGGTCTTCCGTAAACTAAAACGAAAGACCTAACGCGAAAATTTTGAAAAATAAGATCACACTTGAAATAAGCCACACCTTAGAGGGGGAAAGGCGAGGATTTCTAGCTATTTTCAGGGGGATTTTTTGGGGGATCCCCCGGATCATCACCCCCTAATTCGGGGGCGTTGCCCATATCGATAAGCCCTTTGAGCTCTTCTCGTATTCTCTTCAAAACACGAGCTTTCGCCTGATAAACGGCGGATGTTTTCATGCCATGCCTTTCAGCCACCTCACGAGCAGGCCTTTCTTCGAAGATCAACTCTTTAAACACCTTAACCGTTTTGTCTTCGCTGTCGGCCATAACAATCTGCATGGCACGAAAGGCAACTTCCTTGTCCCACTCTCCACATTCCGAGCGCTCCTCCTCGTCGGAGAGGTTTTCGATGACCCCGCCGGGATTGTCGCCACCGAACGCCTGAGGGATTTTGCCTTGGCGTCTGAAGAAATCTTTGATGCAATTGCGAGTGATGATCCTCACCCAACCGGTGAAAGTATCGCTATCCTCTTCTCGCTTAAATTTGGACAGGTTTTCTTGTATCTTTTTAAAAACATCGGAAACCACCTCGGCCGCATCCGAAGATTGGAGCCCGCTTTGTCGGGCCATCTTATAGACCAGGGGCGCATAGAGCTTGACCAATTGCTCCCAATCGTCCTGGTTCTTGTTTCTGGCCCCTTCCAAGATCGAAGTAGAAATCGTGCCCGTCGGGGAGGCATGATGGGACCAGTCCCACACATTTTCATCCTTCTTCTTTGCCGGTTCTTCTTGAAAAGCCATAAAAACCACCTGTATGAGCGAGCACCAAAAGGGTTCATAGAAGGGTATTATACCTAGCCATTTTTCCCGTTGGAAGCGGTGTAAAGCAAGAATACCCCAGTTCTTAGGCATTTTCCGAAAAAATCGCGTTAGGGCCTGCGTTTTCTTGATGAAGCAGGCCGGAGTGCGTGGCCTGATACGACATCACCCCGTATCCGTATTCGATTTTTCAGTCTTCTAACCCAATAGGTGCAAAAATGAAAAAGTTCAGTTTATCGATGGTTTTGTTGTTCGGCCTGTGCCTTCCCGCGATCGCCGCGGAAGAGTCACTCTGGCCTCCCCAAAATGAATACTACAACCAATTTGTCGGGTTGCGTGTTCCCTTGCCCGAAGACTGGCACAGGGGGACGCCGAGCGAAATCGCGATGCTCGGAGACTACGGAGCGCAGCTCATGGGCACGGAAAACGCCTCTTCGGAGTTTTCCGAAAAAGTCCTCTTCATGGTTTCCGAGCACGTCTTCAGCGACATGGAAGAAGGTGAATTCAACCCGAACCTGTATGCCATCGCCTTCAACATACGAGGCCACGAGGACGAAGTCAGCTCCGGTTCCGATTACGTCAACATCTTGAGGAACAGCCTCGCACAGGTGCCGATTGACGTCACGATATCGGACACCTCGAAGCAGCAAATCGGCGAGTATTCTCTCGACCGGATCGATTTGGAAATGTTCATGGAAGGCGTGCCCATGCATCAACGTCAATTGGCATACGTCAACAACGGCTACCTGATCATTATTTACCTCACGGCCGAAAGCACCGAAAAGCTGGACACGTTGACCAAGCAAATGGAAGGGCTTGAGTTCTCGTCCGTCCCGGAATCCGTCGACCAAAGCGACGCCGGGGAAAGTTTCCGAGAAAAATCCTCGATCAAAGCTTCGGGCGGAGGATCATGGAAGCGATATTTGATCATCGGAGTTATCGTCTTCATCGTATTCGGGATCTTAGGAAAGCACTAACCTATTCGAAAATTCCTGTTAGCCCGGCTGCCTGCGGCCGGTCGTCCGGAAAGAAATCCCGTCGCAGGCGACAGGGCTAACATTTACCTAAAAACAAAACGAGTCGACGCATGAGTTACGAAAATTACTGTCGGGAGCAAGCCATGAGCCAAGAAAAGAACGAGAGGTTTCTGGATCACATCGAAGAAGTCGAGCTGGCGATGGACCGTCTCGCCGGATGTGCGGAAAACGTCCTGAACCACACCGCTCATGCACGATTCATTTTCATCGCAAGCAAAATCATGGACCACCTCTCCAGCCTGAAAAAACTGGAAACGACGCCCTGACTTGAAACGGGTACTTGCATCAACCAGTCACCTTAAAAACACATCAATAAAAAGGGAAAAACATGATCCGTCATAAGACTTTTTGGTTTCGGACAATAGGCTTCGGAATTTGTCTATTCGTGCTACCGCAGATTGCCAAAGCCGAATTTTCGGTCGGCGATACAATAATCACCACCCAATCCACCCCCATCAAAGCCGGCACAAAAACCTTGGCCACCATGCCGGCCGGCTCAACACTGACCGTAACGGCCATCAACGGCGATTGGCTCGGCATCCAGTTCGGAAAAAACGGCCAACCCCAAAACGGCTGGATCTCCGCCCGACATGCCAGAGCAGTCACTGCACAAGATAAGAAGTCACTTGCTTCTCTCGAACAAGCGATCCATTTTATCGAACAAAAAGATTATGACAATGCCATTTTGAAACTAAACACCGTTATCCAAAATATCCCTCATAACAGGATTGCTTACACATATCGTGGCTTAATTTATCTCACCAAGGAAAATTACGACCAAGCTATTGCCGATTGTTCCAAAGCCATTCAACTCGATCCCAAACTATCCAATGCTTATATTATTCGCAGCAATGCTTATTACAAAAAAGGCGACTACGATCAGGCCATTACCGACTGCACAAAAGCCATTAAACTTGATCCCAATTTTGCAATAGCATATCAAAAACGGAGTGAATGTTATTATCAAAAGGGTGACGACAAGCAAGCCATGAGTGATGCTCAAAAGGCCATTCAACTCGATCCTCAAAAAGCAGTAGAAGCCTACGATATTTCTGGTTGTGTCTATTCTAACAAGGGCAATTATGATCAAGCTATTAATAATTACTCAAAAGCAATTGAACTTGACCCCAAATATGCAGAAGCATACATGAACCGAGGTCGCGCTTATCTTAAAAATGGCGATCAAGACAAAGCTATTCGTGATTGTACAAAAACTATTGAACTCAAACCTGAATTGCTCGAAGCACATTTGATTCGTATTTATGCACGTCTCGATAACGGCAAAGTCTATTTGGCGTTCATGGATTGCCATGAAACCATCTTACAAAACCCCAAATGTGCAGAAGCGTATCAGGCCCGCGGAATCCTCTACAAACTTTCAAAAAATACCGAAAAAGCAGAAAAGGACTTCGCGAAAGCGAAAGAACTTGGCTATCAGGATACCTCTACGAAATGACCCGTTTGAAACTTTTTATCAAGAAAGAAAATAATCATGGAAACCACTGACCAAACATCCAACACGCCTGAAAATGGGCAAGAAAAAGAAGTCACGCCGAAATGGGTTCGCTGGTGGCCGTGGGGCGGGCTCGTCCTGGGCGTGATCGTATGCTACGTGGCGGCCTGTGGCTTCGAATGGGAAAAACGGGACTATTACTGGACACTTCCGGGGATCATCCTGTCACTGTCATTGGTATTTGCCATCGTTTCGCGAGCGATCTTTTTCTCCGTGACCTTCGCGAGCGTTTTGTATGCCACTTGGCCGTTTGCCGCGATACTATACGGGCGACGGTGGCCCATCCCCGACGCGATGGATG
>JASFHG010000376.1:0-4578 GCA_050123355.1 Planctomycetia bacterium | reverse complement strand
CGAACTGGCCGAACTGCTCGACCAGGACGGCGCCTCGTTTGTCGAATTCCTTGCGGTCGGCCGGCGTCCACCACTCGTTCAGGTTGCCGTTGCCGTCCCATTTCGAGCCTTGGTCGTCGAACCCGTGGCCCGTCTCGTGGGCGATCACCGCACCGATGCCCCCGTAGTTCACGGCGTCGTCGGCTGCCAAGTTGAAGAACGGCGGCTGCAGGATCGCGGCCGGGAAGACGATCTCGTTTTGGCTCGGGTTGTAATAGGCGTTGACCGTCTGCGGCGTCATGTGCCATTCGTCACGATCGACCGGCTGGCCCAACTTCGCCAAGTCGCGGTTCCACTCGTAGGTTGCGGCACGTTTGAGGTTGCCGATCAGGTCGTCGCGGCGGATCTCCAAGGCCGAGTAGTCCCGCCACTTCTTTGGATAACCGATCTTGGGCGTGAACTTGGCCAGCTTGGCGAGGGCCTTTTCTCGGGTCGCGGGGCTCAGCCAGTCCGATTCCTCGAAGCTGACCCGATAGGCCTCTAGCACATTCTTCACCATTTCGTCCATGCGTCGTTTCGCTTCCGGCGGGAACCGTTTCGCGACGTACAGTTTTCCCAACGCTTCGCCGAGACACCCTTCGACCAGGGCGACGCCCCGTTTCCAGCGAGGGCGGTTTTCCGGCACGCCACGGAGCGTCGTGCCATAGAAAGCGAACTGCGTGTCGACCAGGTCCTTGTTGAGATAGCTCGCGCAATTGCGGACGATGTTGAACTTCAGCCAAACCTTCCAGGTCGACAGCGGAGTCTCGTCGAGCAGTTTGACCATCGCGGTCAGATACGTCGGCTGCGTGACGACCAGATCGTCGACCTTTTTGACGCTGAGCGTTTTAAGGTAAAGGGTCCAGTCGAAGCCGGGCGCCAACTTGGCCAGCTCGGCGACGGTCATCTTGTTGTAGGTCTTGTCGATGTTTCGGTTTTCTACCTTGGTCCACTGCAGCTTGGCGATTCGGGTTTCGAGGTCGACGATCCGCGCGGCCGCCTGCTTGGCATCTTTGACCCCGGCCAGCGTCAGCATCCGCTCGACATAGGCCTGATACGCTTCCCGCTTGTCCTTGAATTTGGCGTCCAGGTAATAATCGCGGTCGGGCAAACCCAACCCGGCTTGACTGATTTTGAGTATATGCTCGTCCGACTTCTTCGCGTCGACGCTGACGTAGCAAACCAACGGGCCGGCAACGCCCATCTTCATCAGCTCGGCCAGGGCCTGTGTCAGATCCTTCTCATTCTTGATCGTGTCGACTTCCGCCAAGTCGGCGGCGATCGGCTCGATGCCCAGCTTTTCCGCCCGGGCTTCGTCCATGAAAGAGGCGTAAAGGTCGCCGATCTTCTGGCTCTCGGAGCCGGGCCGGTTATCCATCGCTGCGGCACAGCTATCGATGATCTCGCGACAGTCTTTCTGCGACTGATCAACCAGGGCCGTGAACGATCCGTAGTCGGACCGGTCGGCGGGGATCTCGGTCTTGTCCAGCCAGGCACCATTGACGGCCCGAAATAAATCGTCCTGAACCCGTACCGATTTATCGAAATTCGTCTGATCGAGCCCGCTCGCCAGAGGGGATTTTGTCAAGGAGTCCGCATTCAACTCGGCAACCACGCCCCCCGCCACGAGGATCAGGGCCAGTGGTAACATCTTTGTGGTAAAGCACTTATGGAAGTTCATCGTTCGCTCGCATTTCTATAGAGAGGAAAGGTATCTAGGTGAGTATCTTACATTATACGCATTATACGACGGTTGCCAGCCCTGTCATATATTACCCAAAGAAAAGGGGACTGGCTCCCTCTGGTGCCTGTCCCCTTTTGGGGGTGTAGGGTGCGTCGGGACGCACCTTCTGAAAAAACGCATTCTCTAAAGGTGCGTCTCGACGCACCCTACCATAGATCCGGCCCTCTGCTCCGCAGAGAACCGGCTTGGGAATGGAAAATTGTGTCCGCACCAGCGCCCAACGGAAGCGAGTTGGCACGCCGGTGCGGTCAGCACCGAATTAAGAAGTGTGCGAGTGGAGCGAACTGTTCAAACGGTGCAAAAATTTGCGGTGCCGGCGGGGGCGATGGGCCATGTTGAAGTACTCGTAGATGCCCAGCTTGACATAGTCGAGTACGAACATCCACGCGATGTTGTACAGGTAGACCAACCCGATCAGCTCCCAAGGCAGGCTCGGCACGAGGATGCCGAAGCCGCACATCAGGATCGCCAGCATTTGCGTCCCGAGGATCGCACTGCTGAGCTGCCACGACGGGAGCGGCAGGCTGAAGAACAGGCCGCGAGTTCGCGTGATGAACAGCAGGAAGTGGCCGCCGGCGACCAGTTGCAGGAACATGATCGACTGGATGTGATCGTTGGTCATCGCGCTGCCGAGGTGCTGGTGGAACCAGGTTTGCCACTCGGCGTTATGCATGAATCCCCAACAAACGGCCAGCAGGCCGAACGTCTGGACCACCGACAAAACACCCAAGCCCGAGGCAACCGTAAAGAGCTGCCGCATCTGGAACCGCGACGGTTTCTTGCCGAAGACCGCGTTGTCGTAGGCGATCGCCATGATCGGAACGTCGTCCAGCAGTGTCAGCAGCACGATCATCAACGCCGACAGCGGCGTGAAGTTGAAGGCGATCATCGCCAACACGACGAAGAACATGATATCGATCGTCATCGCCACGCGGTAGATCGTATAGCTCATCATCCGCTGGAAGATCTGTCGCGAGAACTCGATCGCTCGGATCACGGTCGACAGGCCGGGAGCGGTCAGGATCAGGTCGGCGGCCGCTCGTGCCGCGTCGGTCGCGCCCGAAACGGCGACCCCGACGTCCGCCTGCTTCAAGGCCGGGGCGTCGTTCACCCCGTCGCCGGTCATGCCGACGTAGTGTTTCCGCTCCTGGAGCGACTTGACAATCGCGTACTTATGCTCGGGGAAGACCTCGGCGAAACCGTCGGCCTTCTCGATCCCGTCGCCGATATCGGACGGGACATGATCGGGATCCATATCCTCGGGAAAGGCGTGCTTCGCGGGGATCAGGTGTGTCCCCATGCCGAGCTGGCCGGAGGTTTCCGTGCCGATCGCCAGGTTATCGCCGGTGACCATCTTGACGCTCAGGCCAAGCTCCTTCGCGTTTTGGATCGTCTCGGCCGAGTCGTCCCGCGGCGGGTCGAACAGCGGCAGGATGCCCAGCAGTTTCCAGTTTTGCTTGTCCGTCGACGACGCGACACTGAGCGTCCGGAAGCCCTTCTGTGCCATGTGATTGACCGTCGTGTCCGACTGCTCTCGCTGCTCGGCGTTGGGCGAACAGAGGTCGAGGATCACCTGCGGCGCTCCCTTCGTGTAGTAGGTCGTCGAGCCATCCGGCATCTTGACCTTCACTTCGGTACGTTTGCCGACCGGGTCGAACGGATGCCACTCAAGCACCTCGTAGGACTGCAACACCGACGGGTCGTCGAGTGCCCCGATAACCGCCAGATCGATCGCGTCGTGATCTTCGGACTTCGACGCCAAGGCACCGGCAAGGACACATTGCTCGGATGAGCTGCCCTCGAAAAGGATCGGATCGCCGAGCGAAAGCTGATTCTTCGTCAGCGTGCCGGTCTTGTCGGAGCAAAGAACATCGACACCGGCCAGCTCTTCGATCGCCTGGAGCTTCGAGACGATCGCCTTCTGCTTGGCCAAGGCGACCGCACCGAGGGCCATCGTCACCGACAGGACCGTCGGCATCGCGACCGGGATCGACGCGATGACCAAGATCAACACGAACTGGAGCAGCTCGAGGAAATCGGCTCCGCGAATGAGCTGGACACTCGTCAGGATAATACTCAAAATCACGGCGAGGACGATCAAAAAGTTCCCGATCTGCATGACGGTCTGCTGGAAGTGGGAGACGTTGCCCGCCCCTTCAACCAACTTGGCCGTCTTGCCGAAGAACGTATGGGCACCGGTCTTGTCGACGCGCGCGATCATCTCACCCTGCTTCGCGATCGAGCCGGAGTAGACCTGATCGCCGACCTTGCGGCTCACCGGCAGCGACTCGCCCGTCAGGGCCGCCTGGTCGACCGAGAGATACTCCCCATCAACCAGCGTCGCGTCGGCCGGGATCACGTCGCCAAGCCGTACCCGGATCACATCGTCCGGTACCAGGTCGCGAGCTTCGATCTCGCCCCACACGCCGTCACGCAGCGCTCGTGCCTTCATCGCCAACTGGCTCTTCAATGCACTGAGCGCACTGGACGCCTTGTGTTCGTTCCAATAATCGATCGCCGCGTTGGCAACCAGCAAGAACATGATGATAAAGAAGTCAGGCCAGTGCTTCACCGCGATCGAGAGGATCGCCGCCACTTCGATCATCCACGGAATCGGACCCCAAAAACAACTCGCGATGCGTCGCCAAGGACTTTCCTTCTCCTCCTCGAGACAGTTGGGTCCGAACCGCGTGAGTCGATTCTTCGCTTCTTCGCTGGTCAGCCCATCGCGCCGCCAGTCGAGACTCTGTCTCGAAATTTCCGATGCTTGCATCACGGCATGGTCTCCCGATTTCGTGTCCGTTGATGTTATGGTA